>JASHUX010000311.1 GCA_030039775.1 Alphaproteobacteria bacterium
TGATCGACGCGTCCTCGCGGATCGCGGTATGCGGGCACCCGCCGGTCTCGACGCCGACGATGCGCTCGGTCGCAAGCGCGCCGGAGCGCATCAGAAATTCCGCGTCTTCCTTGGTGTAAATGTCGTTGGTGACGACCGCGATGTTGAAGCGGTCGCGCATCGTTTTGCACAGCCGGTCGATCAGCGCGGTCTTGCCGGAACCGACCGGGCCGCCGACGCCGACGCGCAGCGGACCGTGGGGTGACGCGCTCATGATCGGAACAGCCTCGTATATTGGGTTTCGTGTTTCATCGAGCACCAATCGATCATCGGTGCCGCTGTGCCCATCGAGTCGAGCGGCGTGTCGTGCACGACGCGAGCCGCGTCGGCGATCGCCGGTTCGAGGGCAGCGACGGCGCGCTGACCTTCGGTCTGGCCGAGCGGGATGAGGCGCACGCCGGCCGAGACGAGATTGCTGGCGAACGCATGGAGATAGGCCATCAGCACCGCGTCGAACGCGATGCCGTGTGCTTTTGCGGCGACGCCGACGACAACAGGCAACATCGCCTCGCCGCGCGTGCGTAGCGCCAGTTCGTCGAGCGCCGGATGCGGCCACGCAGCGCGCGTCGCCGCCAGAAACGCCACGCCTTGCGCCAGGGATTCAAGCGCCATCTCCGCGCTACCCCGCCAGGCATTGGCCAACGTGCAGATTTCGTCGAGATCGTCGCCACGCCACGAGGCCGCCAGCAGCGCCGCATCGATGAGGCCCGCGCCATACCGCACCGCCTGCGCGATCCAATCGACCAACGTCTCCCGGTCGCCCACCAGTCCGGCTTCGACCGCATACTCAACGCCGTGGCTGTAGGAATAGGCGCCGACCGGATAGGCCGGCGACAGCCACGTCAGCAGCCGATACAGCGCGGCGTCAGTGGTCGTGGTCATGGCCGTGGTCGTGATGATGGTGACGACCGTGCTCGTTATCGTGATGCGAATGCGGCTTGCCGTCTGGATCGTGGCCGTAGCCAGGCATGTGTCCGTCATAGGCGCCGCCCTCGGGCGAGAACGGCGCCGTGACGCGATGCACCTGCGCGCCGAGACCGATCAGCATGTCGGCGATCACCGCGTCCTCGCGGATCAAGATGCGGTCGCGCTCGATCTGCGCCTGCAAATGCCGGTTGCCAATATGCCACGCGAGCCGCGCCAGTTGCGCCGCGTCGTGCGCGGTCACTTCCATCAGCTTTTCTGGCGCGGCGTGCACCGCGATCCACCCGCCATCGTCGAGCGCCAACCCGTCGCCCTCGGCCAGCACCGTCGCCTCGACGAGGTCGAGCAGAAAATCGGTGACTTCGTCGGTCCGCAGCTTGATACGCCGGCGGTGGCGGTCGTCGAATGCCAAGGTCACGCTGCCTCGTGCCGCGCGCGCGGGCCATTTGCCGGCCTTCTCGATACGGGTCGCGCGCATCAGAACAAGAAATACCGTTGCGCCATCGGCAGGACCGTGGCGGGTTCGCAGGTGAGCAGCATGCCGTCGGCGCGCACCTCATACGTTTCGGGATCGACCTCCATTTTCGGCAAAGCGGCATTGTGGATCATGCTACGTTTGTTGATGCCGCTCCGCGTGTTGGCAACCGGCAGCAGCGGCCGGGCCATGCCGAGACGCTGCGCTAGGCCCGCATCGGCGGCCGCTTTCGACACAAACGTCACCGACGACGACGCGACGGCGCGGCCGAACGCCGCGAACATCGGGCGGTAATGCACCGGCTGCGGCGTCGGGATCGAGGCGTTGGGATCGCCCATCGGAGCGGCGGCGATGCTGCCGCATTTCAGCACCAGGTCCGGTTTCACTCCGAAAAACGCCGGGGACCACAGCACGAGATCGGCGAGCTTGCCCTTTTCCACCGAGCCGACATGCGCCGCGATGCCCTGCGCGATCGCCGGATTGATGGTGTATTTGGCGACATAGCGCTTTGCGCGGGCATTGTCGTTGTCGCCGATCTCGCTGTCGAGCGCGCCGCGTTGGCGTTTCATTTTATCCGCAGTCTGCCAACAGCGGATGATGACCTCGCCGACGCGGCCCATCGCCTGGCTGTCGGATGAGAACATCGAGATCGCGCCGAGATCGTGTAGAATATCCTCTGCGGCGATGGTCTCGCGGCGGATGCGGCTTTCAGCGAACGCGACGTCTTCGACGATCTTCGGATCGAGGTGATGGCAGACCATCAGCATGTCCAAATGCTCGTCGAGCGTGTTCACCGTGTAAGGCCGGGTCGGGTTGGTCGATGACGGCAGAACATTCAGCTCGCCAACCACCTTGATGATGTCGGGAGCGTGGCCGCCGCCGGCGCCCTCGGTGTGCAGCGCGTGAATGGTGCGGCCCTTGAACGCGGCTATGGTGTTTTCGACGAAACCGCTTTCATTGAGCGTGTCGGTATGAATCGACACCGGTACGTCATAGCGGTCGGCGACGGTGAGGCAATTGTCGATCGCGGCCGGCGTCGTGCCCCAATCCTCGTGCAGTTTCATGCCGCACGCGCCGCCCTCGATTTGCTCGATCAGGCCACCGGGTAAGGTCGTGTTGCCCTTGGCGAAGAAGCCGAGATTCATCGGGAACGCTTCCGACGCCTCGATCATGCGCGCAAGATGCCACGGCCCCGGCGTGCATGTCGTGGCGGATGTCCCGGCGGCGGGACCGGTGCCGCCCCCCATCATGGTCGTGACGCCCGAATAGAGCGCGTCCTCGATCTGCTGCGGCGAGATGAAGTGGATGTGCGAGTCGATGCCGCCGGCCGTGACGATCTTGCCTTCGCCCGCGATGATTTCGGTTCCGGGGCCGATGACGATGTCGACGCCGCTCTGCACATCGGGATTGCCGGCCTTGCCGATCGCCGCGATG
>JASHUX010000041.1 GCA_030039775.1 Alphaproteobacteria bacterium
TTCGAGGTGTTCGGCATGGCGCCGGCGTTCCGCAAGGCGGCGGAAACGCAGTCCATGGAAATCGTCGAGGCCGACGAGCCCTTTATCCTGCTCGGCACCCAGGCGGCGGCGGGCGGCAAGCCCTTCAATACCGTGCGCTACATCTACGACGGCACCGATCACAAGAAGCTCAATCCCGAGCTGAAGCAGGTGGTCGATCCCTTCACCGGCGACAAAGTGTGGGCGATCCCGCCGCTGCGCGCCGACGTCTTCATCATGCACGCGCAAGCCTGCGACGAGTACGGCAACGCGCAATGCTGGGGCGGCACCGGTCAAGAGCGCGACAAGGCTAAGGCCGCCGACATGGTGATCGTGCAGGCCGACGAGATCGTCGGCTCCGAGGTCATCCAGAAAGACCCGAGCCACACGACGGTGCCGGGCCTGTGGGTCGATTATGTCGTGCACGCGCCGTTCGGCGCGCACCCGACCTTCTCGTCGAACAATTACGCGGTCGACGAGGAGCATCTTAAAATCTATATCGACCTCGCCCGCGCCGGCCGCGCGCAGGAGTACATCGACAAATACGTGCTCGAGCCGAAGGACCATTTCGAGTATCTCGAACGCGTCGGCGGCCTGCGCCGCCTCACCGAGTTGCGGTCGTCCCTCGCGGTGCGGAGTTGAACCATGGCTGAGCTTGCGTATCCCGGCACCGACAAATATTCGATGGCCGAATTCGTCACGATCGTGTTGGCGCGTCAGGCCGGCGGCGAGGGCGAATGCACCGGCGGCGGCGGCGCCAACCAGGCCGTGTCGCTGGCGGCGAACCGCCTGGCGCAGATCACGGTGCGGCCCAACCTGTGGCTCTTCACCGGCGGCGCCGGCGTCTATAACGGCAAGTTCGACACGTTGCCGATTGGCACTTGGGACCCGCGCTGCGGCCACGGCGCCGAATGCAAGATCTACATCGCTGACGTGGTGGACGGCGGCACGCGCGGCGGCCGTTCGGGCCAAGGCACGGGGCGGATGAAGGCCGCCGGCTCCGGCGGCTTCGGCGGCATTCAAGTCGACAAGTACGGCAACCTCAACATGATCGGCATCGGTCCGCACCCGAAGCTCAAGGTGCGCGGACCGGGCACGGTCGGCACGATCTGGATGGGCTCGGCGTCGAGCAACGTCTATGTCGAGCATCACTCGAAGCGCGTCTTTGTCGACAAGTGCGACTACATCAGCGGGCCGGGCTGGCTCGAGGGCGGCGATTCCCGCCACAAGCTGCTCAACGGCCGCGACGGGCCGCAATACATTTGGTCGCCGATCTGCGTCTTCGACTTCACCGAGGACGAGCATCGCGCGCGCATCGCGTCGGTGCATCCGGGCTACACGGTGAAGGATGTGCTCGACAATACCGGCTTCGAGCCGGTGGTGCCGAAGGACGTACCGCAGACCACGCCGCCAACCGATTGGGAGCTTAACGTGCTGCGCACCCAAGTCGACCGCAACGGCGTGCTGCGCAAACGCCGGATGACGGTCGGGGTGTAGCACCGAAATGGAAACCATCGGCGAGACTCTGGCCCACCAAGCCCGCGTTCAGCCGAACCGCGAGGCGCTGAAGGTCGCCGACCGCAGCCTGACCTGGCGCGAGCTGGACCAAGGCGCCAACCGCGTCGCCAACATGATGTTGGCGCTGGGCGCCAAGCACGGCGACCGCGTGATGATGATGCTCGGCAACTCGGTCGAGTTCGTCGAAATCTATTACGGCCTCGCCAAGATCGGCTGCATCTCGGCGCCCGTGATGCCGCGTTCGGTCGCCGGCGAGGTGCAATTTATTTGCGACAATCTCCGCGCCCGCTTCATCATCGCCGAGACGGATTCGGCGCCGATCGTGCGCGGGCTCGGCGCCAAACTCAAATCGGTCGATACCACCGTCGGCATCGGCGCCGGTCATAACCTGGCGCACGATTTCGACGCGCTCAGGACCAAGGCATCGCCGGCGGAACCCACGATCCCCGTCGGTCCTGACGACGTCCTCACCACCAAATTCACCAGCGGCACCACCGGCACGCCGAAAGGCTGCTTGCGCTCGCACCGCAACTTCGTCATGGCGGCCTCGGCGCTGATGATGGAAATACCGCTCTTCGACGACGACTGCGCGATCCTGGCCAACCCGCTCGCGGCGGGCATGGCCGTGTCGCAGCTCACCATGCTGGTCCTCAAGGGCGCGCGCATCGTCATGGAAGAGCGGTTCGAGCCCGCGGAATATCTCGAGCTGGTGAATCTCGAAAAGCCGACGCTGCTTTACATGATGGACACGATGATGCGGCGCTGTTTTCCGTTGCCGCAATTCGCCACCACCGACTTTTCGTCGGTGCGGCTCTACCACGGCGCAGGCCGCGACATCATCGAGGGATTGCGCGCCAACCCATCGTTCCGCGCCGGTTTTTCGTTCGGCTATGCCTCGTCGGAAGCAGGCGGCCTCGTCACCTTCCGTCTCCCCGTGCATTACAAGCTCGCATTGGAGCAGCCGGAGAAATACGGCTATCTGCTGGATTCCGCCGGCGTCGAAGCGCCGCTGACGCGGATCGAATGTCTCGACGACGACTTGAATCCGGTGCCGCAAGGCGAGGTCGGAGAGCTCGCCGTCAGCGGCCCGTCCGTGTTCCGCGGCTATTGGGAACGGCCGGAGGAAACCGAGAAGGTGCTGCGCAACGGCTGGCTCCTCACCGGCGACTTGGCGATGAAGGACAAGGACGGCGTCATCTTCATCAAGGGCCGCAAGCGCGAGATGATCAAGACCGGTGGCGTCAACGTCTATCCCGCCGAGATCGAGCCGGTGCTGGAAGCGCACGCGGCCGTCCTCGAGGCGGCGGTCGTCGGTATTCCCGACAAGGAATGGGGCGAGAAGGTGGTGGCTTGCGTCATCGCCAAAGCGAAAGTTTCGGAAACCGAGTTGATCGATTTCTGCCGCGACAAGCTCGCGGCCTATAAGCGGCCGAAGCAGATCGTCTTCATGGACGCGTTTCCGATGCGCGCCGGCAAAGTCGTGAAGCGCGAACTGATCGAGATGCTGAGCAAGACAAACGCGCACTAGTCTGCCGAGTCGCTCCCGCATTTCGTTGACTTAAGGGCGACACCTCGGCACACCGAATCGCACGGCGGTGCCGCGAGACGCGAATGTTCCGTGCGCTTCTGTTCCTGTTATGCCTCGGCGCCAGCGCGACGGCGCTGGCCGACCCCTACGTCATCGGTAACCGCTACTTCGTGCCGACGCTGGTCACGGACGATCCGTTCGTCGCCGACGAGATCACGACGACCGTCACGCGCATCCGCCAACTGCCGACGGATTCAAGCCCGGCCATCGACGAGACGGATATCGGCTGGGAATTCGGAAAACGCATCACGCCCGATCTCGGCATCGAGGTCGAGCAGGGTTATACAATCCTGAATCCCACCGGGCTTCGCGCTCAATATGGCTT
>JASHUX010000312.1 GCA_030039775.1 Alphaproteobacteria bacterium
TGCACGCGGTTGTGGATGCTGCCGCTGACAATTGGTCCGACGAACAATCGCGGGCGACCTGAACCACAGGCGGGAGGATAGTAATGTCGATCAAGAATATTGCCGTCGCGTTCACGATGGGCGCGCTGGCGTCGGCGGGCGTTGCCGGCGGCGCTCTTGCGGCGGATCCGGTGCCGTTCAAAGTCGGTTATTTCACGGGCTATTCGGGGCCGTTCGCGCTGTCGGGCCAAGAGGCCGACGCTGCGATTAACGCCTTCTTGAAGGAGCACGGCGACGTCGTCGCCGGCCGCAAGATCGTCATTATAAGACGCGACACGACCGGTCCGAATCCGGACGTGGTGCATCGCCTGGCACAGGAATTGATCTCGCGCGAACATGTTGACGTGCTCGTCGCAGGCGACTACACGCCCAATGCGCTGGCGATGGCCGGGCCGTCGACGCAAGCGAAGGTGCCAGTGCTCATCGCCAATGCCGCAACGACGTCGATCCTCGATCGCGGCAAGTACATGGCGAGGCTCGGATTCACGACGTCGCAAGTTGCGGTGCCCTATGCGAAATGGGCGGTGGCGCACGGCTATAAGCGCATTTTCGCGATCTATACCGATTACGGGCCGGGCATCGAAGCCGGGGCGGCATTCAAGAAGAGTTTCGCCGAGGCCGGCGGCACGTTGGTGGGCGAGGTAAAGCCGCCGCTCCGGAGCCCGGACTATTCGGCCTACGTCCAACGCGCGAAGGATTCCGATCCGCAGGCGATTTTCATTTTTGCGCCGGCGGGTGAGCATCCGCAGGCGTTCCTCAAGGCCTATGCCGATTCCGGCCTCAAGGAAAAGGGCGTGAAAATCTTGGCGACCGGCGACCTGACCGATGAGAATCAGTTCGATGCGCTGGGTGACGGGACGATCGGCATGTATACGGTCTTCCACTACTCCGAAGATCATGATTCGGCGCTCAACAAGCTGTTTGTGAAGGATTTTTACTCCTTCGCGCCGGCCCATACCCGGCCCGACTTCGGGGGCACGTGCACCTACGACGTCTTCGCCGCGATTTACAAACTGCTTGAGGCGCAAGGCGGCAAATGGGATCCCGACAAGACCATCGAGCTGATCAAGGGCATGAAGTTCGAGTCGCCCCGCGGCCCGATCTTGGTCGACCAGAACCGGGACATCGTGCAGAACGTCTATATCCGTGAAACGCGGAAGGTCGACGGCAAGTTGCAGAATGTCGAGATCGACACGATACCGATGGTGGACGATCACGGCAACCAGGTGAAGACGAACTGATGCGCATTGCCACGACGATCGCCGCCCTCTCGCTCGCGGCCACATTGGCCGCGAGCGGCGCGGCGCGAGCGGACGATCTCAAGATCGGCTTTCTCGGCTCGTATTCCGGCGGCGCCGCTGCCTTCGGCCAGGAGACCGACACCGCGATCAAGGTCTGGATGCAGCAGCACGGCGACACCGTCGCCGGCCGGAAGATCGTGTTGCTGCGCCGCGACACACAGGGTCAGGCGAACATCGCTCGCCAGGAAGCGGCGGAGCTGGTGTCGCGCGACAAGGTCGAGATGATTGCCGGCATCGCGCTGACGCCGGAGGCCTTCGCGGTCGCCACCGTTTCGACGCCGGCGCATATGCCGGTGCTGATCGTCAACGCCGCGACCAAGGCCATTCTCGACCACGCGCGCTATTTGGCGCGGTTCGGCTTCACGACGGGGCAGGAGGTGGCGCCGTTCGGCGTCTGGGCCTTCAAGCACGGCTACAAAAAAGTCTACGCCATCTTTACGGATTACGGACCGGGGCTCGAGGCCGGCCGCGTATTCAAGAAGACCTTCACGGAAGCGGGCGGCGAGATTGTCGGCGAGGTGAAGCCGCCCTTCACCACGCCGGACTATTCGCCCTACGTCCAACGCGCCAAGGACGCGCACCCGCAGGCGATATTCATCTTCGCGCCGGCGGCGGGTCATCCGGAAGCGTTCCTCAAGGCCTATACGGATTCCGGCCTCACGGAGAACACCGTACAGGTCCTCGCGACCGGCGATCTCACCGACGAAAACCAATTCGCGCAACTCGGCGACGCGTCGATCGGCATGATCACGGTGTTCAATTACGCCGACGATCATGACTCGAAGCTCAATCATGAATTCGTCAAAGCCTTCCTGGCCGCGGCGCCGACGCCGGGCATGCGGCCGGAATTCACGGCGGTATCCGCCTACGACGTGATGCACGCGATCTACAACGTCGTTGAGGCGCAGCACGGCAAGCTCGATCCCGACAAGACGATGGCGCTGTTGAAAGGGATGAAATTCGAATCCCCGCGCGGCCCGATCATGATCGATCAAGGCCGCGACATCGTGCAGAACATCTATATCCGCAAGGTCGAGAAGGTGAACGGCAAGCTGGAGAATGTCGAGTTCGACGCCATCCCGATGGTCAACGATCTCGGCGAACCGGTGAAATAACTCCGACGCCATGGCCGACCTCATCAACATCCTGGGCGCCGGCATCGCGTACGGCGTGCTGCTGTTTCTGATGGCGGGCGGCCTGTCGGTGACGATGGGCATGATGGGCTTCGCCAATCTGGCGCACGGCTCGCTGTCGATGCTGGGCGGCTACATCGTCGTGATGCTGATGAACTGGTACGGCTGGCCGTTCTTCGGTGCGCTGCCGATGGCGGCGATCGGCGCGGCGGCGGCCGGCATTTTGGTCGAGCGCACGATCTTCCGGCGGTTCTATTGGGGCAATCAGCTCGATCAGGTGCTGCTCACCATCGGCATCGTGACCATGACGGTCGCGGCCGCGACCTTCATCTGGGGCGCGGTGCCGCCGGCCGTTCATGTCCCGGCGTTTCTCGAAGGCCGCGTCCATTTGGGCTGGTTCGATATTGGATCGTATCGGCTATTTCTGATTATCTTCGGCGGGCTGTTGACACTGGCGATGGTGCTCGGCCTCGAATTCACGCCGTTCGGGGCAAAGGTCCGCGCCGCCGTCGACAATCGCCGCATGACGGTGAGCTGCGGCATCAATATCGACCGGCTCTTCATGTTCGCCTTTGCCATCGGCAGCGCGCTCGCCGGGCTCGGCGGTGGCCTCGCGATCTATCTCGTCGGACTCGATCCGTCGTTTCCGGTGAAGTATTTGGTCTATCTCCTTGTCGTCGTCGTGGTCGGCGGCATGGGATCGATCCGTGGCACCCTGGCGGCGTCGCTCGCGCTCGGCATCTGCGACGTGGTCGGCAAGTACTACATCCCGTATCTCGGCGCCTTCATCATTTACGGTGTCACCGTCGCGATCATGATGGTGCGGCCCAACGGTCTCTTTGGCCGGGGCGGGCATTAATGGTTGCCGTTCCCGCACCCGGCCAAGCCGTCGCGACGACGCAAACGGCGCGCGCGCTATTCGTGCGCCGCGCTGCATGGCGATGGGAAGAGATCGTGTTCTGGGTGCTCGCCGCGGCGAGCTATTTCATTTTCCCCGGCCATCTCGTGCTCATCACGCAGGCGATGATCACCGGTCTGTTCGTGGTTTCGCTCGATCTGATGTTCGGGTATGCCGGCATTCCGTCGTTCGGCCACGCCGCGTTCTTCGGC
>JASHUX010000313.1 GCA_030039775.1 Alphaproteobacteria bacterium
GCTTGCTACCAAGAGATGCAATTGCTCGGCTCGCCATCGGAGGAGGGGTCCATGGCGAAGGCCTGGGATCGTTTCGGCGAGGCCGGGGCATTTCTTCAGGAAGTCATGTGGCACCGGTTCGATACTGACAACATCGTGACGACGCTTCCGACTGAAACTTTCAAGGACAGGCTCCCGCTCAGAGTCGGCGATAAAGAGGTCGAGTTGATCGAGGTCGGTCCGGCGCATACGCGTGGCGATGTGTTGGTGCACCTGCCACGAGATCGAATCGTCTATACCGGCGACATCGCCTTCATCGGCGGTCATCCGATTGTCTGGGCGGGGCCGGTCGGCAACTGGATCAAGGCGTGCGACCTGATATTAAGCTGGGATGTCGAAACCGTCGTGCCGGGCCACGGGCCGATTACCGACAAAAACGGCATCCGCGCGCTGCGCGATTATTTTGCCTACATCCACACTGAAGCGAAGAAACGTTTCGATGCCGGCATGAGCTACGACGAGGCCGCGCGCGACATAGCGCTCGACCGCTACGCCGATTGGCTCGACCCGGAGCGCATCGTCGTCAACGTCATCACGTGCTACCGCGAGTTCAGCGGGCAAGGCCCCGATTTTTTCGGCATGCTCGATGCGATGGCACGGCTGTATTTCGAGAAGCATCCCGAAACGCATCATCTGCATTAGGCGGCGGCATTACACTACGCGGTTCGCGGGTTTGCCGCCGGCCCTCAAGGTCTCCAGGCCGATGATCAGGGCCTGCGCCATGCGCCGCCGCGTCTCGATGGTCGAGCTGCCGATATGCGGCAGCATGAAGACGTTGGGCAGATCGTAATAACGCGGATCGATGGTCGGTTCGTTCTCGAACACGTCGAGGCCGGCGGCGCGAACGTGGCCATTCTGGAGGGCCGCGATGAGCGCGTCATCATCGATCAGGTCGCCGCGCGCGACGTTGCAGACGATAGTGCCGCGCTTGAGCATGGCCACGCGCCCGGCGTCGAGATAATGCCGCGTCTCGGCGCTCAACTGCGCGGCAATCATCAGCACGTCCGTTGTGGCCGCCATGTCGGGGAACCGCGCGTGATAGATGGCGTTGTCTTCGAGCCCAGGCGCGGCGCGCGAGCGGTTGTGATAGTGGATGGTCATGCCGAAGGCGCGGGCGCGTCGCGCAATGCCGCGGCCGATCCGCCCCATGCCGAGAATGCCGAGATTCTTGCCGAGCAGCTCGACGCCGATGAGCTGGGTCGGATTCCACCCTGGCCAATGGCGGCTGCGGATCAGGTCGATGCTCTCGGTCGCGCGTCGCGCCGCTCCGAGCATCAAGAGCAAGCCGATTTCCGCGACCGCGTCGGTGAGCACGCCGGGCGTGTTGAGCACGGTCAGGCCGCGTGCCCGAGCCGCCGCGATGTCGATATGCTCATAGCCGACCGAGTAGGTGGCAATGGCCTTGAGCGAGGCGGGCAGGGCACCGATCACAGCTGTGCGCAGCTCGCTGCCGAACGACAGTAACAGCACTTCGCGCGCGCCAAGCGCGGCATTCGGGCCGCCGGTCGGCATAACATCGATGAACGTTACATCGAACGCTTCGCGGAAATCGGATTTCACTTCGTCGGGAAAGCGGCTGATCGCGAGCATCGACCAGCGGGCGGATTGGGCGTCGGCCATCGCCTCGCTATATCAGTCCACTGCCGATCAGCGCCAGCGCCGTGACACCCATCGCGACCGTCGCGGCCCAGCCGACGGCCCTATCGGATTCAAAATCTGCAGCCTCTTCCCGCCGACGTAGCCGCATCTTAGTCTGGTGTGACGCGATGAGTGGAGGGAGACGCGATGAATGCCGCCGACATTATGACGGGCGACGTCCTGACCGTGAATGGCGACGCCAGCGTGCTCGATGCCGCGCGCACCATGCTTCGGCACCGCGTCAGCGGCGTGCCCGTGGTGGACTGGAACGGCAAGCTTTCGGGTATGCTGACCGAGGGCGATTTGTTGCACCGTGCCGAAACCGGCACCGAGCGGCACCGCGCGCATTGGCTCGAATTGTTGCTGGGGCCGGGCCGTGCTGCGGCCGACTATACCGCCGCGCATGCCCACAAGGTCAGCGAAGTCATGACCGACCAAGTCGTGTCGATCGCGCCCGATACTACGCTGGAACAGGCCGCTGCGCTGATGGAGCGTCACAAGGTCAAACGCTTGCCGGTGGTGGCGAACGGCAAGCTGATCGGCATCGTCAGCCGGGCTGACTTTCTCCGCGCTTTGGTCGAACGGGCGGAGAAGGAAGCGGCGACCCCGGCGACCGACGACGAGATCCGGGCGCGCATCGAGGCCGAGATCAATCGCCAACGCTGGGTACCCCGTGCGGCGATACGAATCGCAGTATCGAACGGTACCGTCGAGCTCACCGGCAGCATCACCGATGAGCGCGAACGCGCCGCCCTGCTGGTCCTGTGCGAGAACGTCGCCGGGGTCAAAGGTGTCGTCGATCACCTCGCTTGGGTCGACCCGTTGTCGGGCATGGCGATCGAGCCCCCCGACGAGGACAAGCCTCGTCGCTAGAGCAGGGCGGGATGCGCGTCACGGTTTGACCACCTGGATGGTCTCGAACCCCTCGAATTCGGGGTGACTTAGCGTCAACGATTTGCCGGAGCCAGCGTCGCGATGCGCCGCGCGAAATGCTTCCGAGCGCGTCCATGCCTCGAAATCCGGATACGACCGCCATAGCGTGTGCGAAGCATAGAGCGTGTGGTCCTCGCGCTCCGGGCCCTTGAGCAGATGAAACTCGATAAAGCCCGGCACCGTGCCGAGATGGCTGTCGCGGTCGAGCCAACGCGCTTCGAATGCGATTTCCGCGCCCTTTTTTACTTTGAACCGGTTCATGGCGATGAACATGGCGGGAATCCTTGATCTAGGTGAGCCGCGTCCCAGTCGTTCGATTGTTCTACACGAACCAAATGGACCGCCGGTAGCCTCCAAAAATACGGGGGTTCTTGTTCGGGATTTTTTGGGGCAATCTTGATCGGCCTGCAGGTGGTGCAGAGCCAATTCAAGTGGAATCACCGCACCGGCCCGTTGGCGACGGCGATCAAGTCCGGCCGATCAGATTGCCGAATGCACCGGCCACCTTTAGCCGGAATCAACATCTACTCCGAGGCGTCGCTTGAAGGCTGGCAAGAACGGGCCAGAATGTCCGACATGGTGAGGATGATAGTCCTGCTCATCCTGCTCGTGGCGTTCGTCGTCGGCTATCCATTGCTGCATGAACGCACCGCGAGCGCGTGCAACGCTTTGGCTTTTCGCGCGATGGATAGAGCTGGGGCAACAGGCGATATGAGTAGCCCCGCGGCAAGTTCACTCTTGGCACGCCTTGTCGATGGCCCCGGGACGGCGGATTACGCGCGGCGCCGCATTCCCTATTTGCCCGCATTTCTTACCTGTGCGGCGCTCTATTGGCAGACCGTCATCGACCCACGTTCGGTCACTGAAGTATGGGCCGATCTTGGCGGGGACGAATTACGCCGCAGTACACCGACCGTCGGCGCCGAGCCAAAACCGCCATACCCGCCGCCGCTACCGGCGGCGCAGACACAGGATTATTCGCCGCCATCGCGTTCTGCCCCTGCCGTGCCCTCTCGTGGGTCGCCGAGTCATGTCGACATGAATAGGTCGTTCAATCAACCGCAAGGCGGGGACACGGATCGGCTGTTTGGCAAGCCACAAGGGGGCTGCAAAAATCAACTGGATCAAGATGGCTATCGCTGCTAGCGCCGACGTCTTGCGGCGCTTCAAAATCAATCGCCGCACCGCTGTCGGATAGAAAATCAGTTAGACGTTGGCGTCCCCTACCGGATTCGAACCGGTGTTGCCGCCGTGAGAGGGCGGTGTCCTGGGCCTCTAGACGAAGGGGACCGTGTGCGGTGTTCTAGACGTTCGGTGCCGAGCGATCAAGCAGCGGCGGCAAGCGGCGTGCGACGGAACGCAACGATTGAATCGTGCTGGCCGGCGAGTTGCCAGTCCGCCGACGGACGGATCAATTCGTCGACGACGAAACCCGGCCCGTAGCCGTGTTCAGGCCGATAATCGTGAAAGGCCAGCCAACCGCCCGATTTAACGGTCGACGCATATGTTTCGTAATCGTAGCGGCAGCCTTCAATCGTATGGTCGCCGTCGATGAACAGAAAGTCGAGCGCGCCGAATGTCCCGGCAAAGTCCTTTGAATAACCGGGCCGGATCTGGACACGATCCAGAACCCCGAACCGGGAAAGATTGCGTTTGAACTGCTCCAACAATG
>JASHUX010000314.1 GCA_030039775.1 Alphaproteobacteria bacterium
ATAGATGCGGTTGCGGAACGTGGTTTCCGCCGCGTCGAACACGATGGCGATGTGGTCGGCGTTGGTATCCTTCAACAGCCGATAAATCATGTTGGAAAAGCCGAGCACCGCGCCGATCGGGGTGCCGTCCTGCCGCGTCAGCGGCGGCAAAGCGTGGAACGCGCGGAAGATATAGCCCGACGCGTCGACGAGATAGAAATGCCGGGGCGCGCTCAAGGATGCGCGGTCGACGGGGTCGGCGCGTGAGGCGGTTCGGCGTCGCCCCTTTTGAGGATGAACAGGCGTGAGCAATAGGGGCATTCGATCCGCCCCGCCGAGGTCAGGTTTAGGAACACGCGCGGATGGCCGCCCGTCTTGGTCCCGTCGCATGAGACCACGACCTTGTCGACGTACACCGTTTCGAATGGCTGCATGGCTGCTAGTCGTCGCAATTTTGCGTGATTGAGGCCCGTTCGATTGACCGGGCGGTTGGCGCGATGATACGCATTGCCGCGAGCGATGCCAGCACAAACCTCCGCCGATATTCTGCCGCTGAAGCGCCCCGAGTCCGACAGCTTGCCCGTCAACGCGGTCGAGGTGCGGGGCTTGACCAAAGTCTATCGCGGCAACGGCAAGCTGGGGCCGAAACGCGCACTCGACAAGATCGACCTTGCGATTCCGCGCGGCTCGATTTTCGGCTTGCTCGGGCCGAACGGCGCCGGGAAGTCGACGCTGATCAACATCCTCGCCGGTATGGTGATCAAGACCGACGGCAAGGCGATTGTCTGGAACATCGACATCGACCATGCGCCGCGCGCCGCGCGCGCCGCCATCGGCGTGGTGCCGCAGGAATTGACCTTCGACATGTTTTTCACGCCGCGCGAGCATCTGGAATTGCAGGCGGGCTTCTATGGCGTGCCGAAGCGCGAGCGCCGCACCATGGAAATCCTCGACATGGTCGGCCTTACGGCGCAGGCGGATTCTCTGACCCGCACGTTGTCGGGCGGCATGCGGCGGCGGCTGATGGTGGCGAAAGCGATGGTGCATTCGCCGCCGGTGCTTGTGCTGGACGAGCCGACCGCCGGCGTCGATGTCGAGCTGCGGCGTCACCTGTGGGACCAAATTCGCGCCCTCAACCGTGCCGGCACCACCGTTCTCCTTACGACGCACTATCTCGAAGAAGCCGAAACGCTGTGCGACCGTATCGCGATCATCGACAACGGCCGCGTGGTCGCCAACGACACCACGCCGGCGCTTGTCGCGCGCGTCGACGACAAACGGCTAACCATCGCTCTCGCCGAGCCGATCATGGCGCTGCCGGAACGGCTGGCGCCGACCGGGCTCGCATGGCTCGAGCCGGGCAAGTTGGTACTGCGCTACAACCCAAGCCGGGCCGCCATCGGCATGGTGCTCGACGCCATCGCCGCTGCCGGATTTCACGTCCGCGACGTCACCAGCGACCAGGCCGACCTCGAGGATATTTTCCTCCGCCTCACCGGCGGAACGGAGGCGCAGTGAAGCGCCTCGCGCTGCTCGGCCTCGTCCTGATGCTCAACGCGTGCGCCGGCCAATCCGACGATAAGCAGAAGCCGGTCGGGCCGATGGGCACGGTATCGCCGCACATTTCCGGCGACGCGCTGATCATGGACGACGGCGCGCGGTTGCCGCTGCGCGCATGGCTGCCGGACGGCAAGCCGCGCGCGGTGATCCTGGCGTTGCATGGTTTCAACGACTACTCAAAGGCGTTCGAGAAGCCGGGCAAGGAATGGGCGAAACACGGTGTCGCCACCTATGCCTACGACCAGCGCGGTTTCGGTCGGGCGCCGGATCGCGGACGGTGGGTCGGCGCGTGGCGCCTCGACACCGACCTCGCCGAGGCGAGCCGGTCGTTGCGCGCGCGCTATCCCGGGGTGCCGCTGTACATGCTCGGCGAAAGCATGGGCGGCGCCGTCGTGATCACGGCGATGACGGGCGCCGTCGGCGCGCCGAAGCCGGTATGCGACGGCATCGTGCTGGTGGCGCCGGCAGTTTGGGGCCGCGTCACCATGAATGCGTTCGAGCGAACCGCGTTATGGGCGGGCAACGCCCTGTTCCCTGGCCTGACATTGACCGGGGAAGGACTCAAGGTCACGCCGTCGGACAATGTTCCGATGCTACGCGCGCTGTCGCGCGATGCGCTGGTCATCAAGGCGACCCGCGTCGACACCATCAAGGGGCTGGTCGATCTGATGGACCTGGCGCTCGCCTCGGCGGCGAAGCTCAAGGGCGTGCCGTTGATGCTGCTCTACGGCCAGCATGACGAGATTGTGCCGAACGCACCAACGCGCCTCTTCATTACCGGCCTGCCACCCGACGAGCGCACCGACAGCCGCATCGCCCTCTACGAGCACGGCTATCACATGCTGTTGCGCGATCTCGACGCCGCCATCGTGATCGGCGACGTCGATGCATGGATCGGCGATCATCGCGCGGCCCTCCCGTCTGGCGCCGACCGCCGGGCCGAGGTCCGTCCTTCGCGGGGCTAGCCCTTCCGAATTCTTGGGCTGTGGTATGTAAATGGCCCGGGGAGATGTGACGTGCCACGGGCCATATGTAACTTCGGCCAAAGCACGGCTGAACGGACATCCAATGGTCGTTATTAGTTTTATTTAATCACAAGGGCGGCGTCGGCAAAACGACCACCGCATTCAATCTTGGCTGGATGCTCGCTCGAAAAGGGAAACGAATCCTTTTGGTGGATGGAGATCCACAGTGCAATTTGACAGGTATGGTTCTCGGACTTGAGAACTTAGAGTCTAGCGAAAGCATTTTGGGAACGAAAAATGGTAAGCCGCTCAACATT
This sequence comes from Alphaproteobacteria bacterium, assembly GCA_030039775.1. Classification (GTDB taxonomy): domain Bacteria; phylum Pseudomonadota; class Alphaproteobacteria; order ATCC43930; family CGMCC-115725; genus JAATGI01. Next base: position 2,822 of record JASHUX010000314.1, read on the forward strand.
AGAGAGGGACTGGCCCCGGCTTTCGAGTCCCGGCCTACACCGATAGTCGCCGCTCAGTGCGTTCAAATACCGAAGAACGAGAACCTATTTCTTCTGCCGGGCCACATAGGTTTAGCTGAATACGAAGTTGTCGTCCGTGAAGATCGCTCAACTCATTGAATGAGATTCTGATTTTGGCGCGATTGAGTAGTCGCTTTTGCCGAAAGGGCCGGGTCCGAGGGCGGTTTTCTTGCGAATTGGGATTCCGGAATTTGGCGGATCGTGATTCTCTGGACCGGGATTTTCGGTGCGGGGAGGGTCATGTCG
>JASHUX010000315.1 GCA_030039775.1 Alphaproteobacteria bacterium
AAACAGGCATGCGGCTGCGGATGCTCGTAGGCGCTGGTCGAGACGGTCAGCTCGCCGGTGCGGAAATCGACGTAGTGATGACCTTGCGCCGGCCCGTCGATGCCATAGGCCCAATGAAGGCCGGTGTTGAACCATTGCGGCGAATTCGGCGCGGCCATCTGCTTGCACAGCATGAAGCGCATTTCGTCGTAATAGGCGCGCGCGTCTTCTTCCTGGTCGAAATAGCCGCCTTTCCAACCCCAATAGGTCCAGGTGCCGGCCAAACGGTCGAACACCTGTTTGGCGCTGCGCTCGGAGCCATAACGATCGGCGACGGGCAGGGCGGCAAGCGCCGTCTCGTCGGCGGTCTTGCGCCACAGCCAGTCGGGCATGTCGGCTTCGACCACCGGCTGCAGCTTCGCCGGCACGCCGGCTTTGCGAAAATATTTTTGCGCGAGCACGTCGTAAGCGACCTGGCTCCACGCCGCCGGCACTTCGATGTCGGGCAGATGGAAAACGCGCGAACCGTCGGGGTTGCGGATTTCGCTGGTGGCCTGGCGGAATTCGATGCCCGCGTAGGCATCTTGGCCAGCCTTGGTGAAACGCCGTTCAATCCGCATCACACTCCCCCATACAAACCGACTGTCTTTTTGTTCGACGCTTGGGGTTAGGCCCGTCGCGGAAAGGGATGCTCGGTCTTAATGGGGGGAGTCGTCAACTAGATTTAGTGTTGATGCCCGAAAAATTTTCTACATATGGGGCCTATTTGAGTCTTGACCTCGGCGATTCCGTAGATGGGTAGCGGGACTCCGTCATGGGTCAGTCACAAAACCCTTACTTCGTCTTGTGTTTCAAATAATGCCGCCGCGCTTTGGCACGGTTTCCGCAGGAATTCATATCGCACCAGCGCCGCGTGCCCCCTTTGCTATGGTCCATGAACAGCCAAAGGCACTCCTCGTTGGCGCAGCGTCGAAGCCGGCGATTGTCAGCATAGGTGAGAAGATCGGCCGTCGACCAAAGAACCGGCGCGAGCAGGGCGGGGACGGTCGGAACGGCGTCATGCGCGGCCCAGCCAAATCCATGGGCGCGGCGAATCAGACGCGCACGGGGCGGGGCCAGCGCCAGCACATGATTGAGTTGGTCGAGGTCGTGTTGGGTTGGATGAGCTTCTGCGGCGATCGCCGTGAACAGCCGATAAATGGTCTCGCGTATCTCGATGGCTTCGTCGGCGGCGCGCGAGGCCGCGGCGGGCTCCGCGGCGGCCCATGCGCGCGCCTGGCCGATCAGGGCCGGGGCGGAGCCGGATTTGCTCTCGAGCCATTCCAGTAAATCACCGAATCCGTTGAGCGTCTCGGTCGGTTCGGGCCGGCCCCGCCAGTATCGGGTATTGGCAAAGGCGAGACACAAATCCTCCGCCGGCGGCGCGAGCGCGACCGGATGCCCGGCGTGTTTGTCAGGATTCGGCATAAAGGAGATTTCTAACCATCCAGATGGTTGACTCGCGCTTTGTCATCTGGCATATATAACTATGTAAGGGGTTAGACAAGGTTTAACGGCGTCCAAGGAGAGATTTCCATGCTCCATCATATCTCGATTGGCGTACGCGACATCGCGCGCTCGAAGCGATTCTATGATGCGGCGCTGAAGCCGCTTGGCTACGAATGCAAATTTTCCGACGCCGGCACGTTGGGCTATGGAAACGACGGGGGCATCGGCCTTTGGCTCGGCGCGTCGGACCATCCGGTGCCGTCGCACCCGAAATCAAACTTACATTTTTGTTTCGCCGCGCCGACTCGCGCCAGCGTCGATCGGTTTCATGCCGCCGCCGTGAAAGAAGGCGGTCGCGACAACGGTGCGCCCGGCCTGCGCGATTACAGCCCGACCTATTACGCGGCATTCGTCGTCGATCCCGACGGCTACCGGCTCGAGGTGCATTGCGACCAGGCGTGAGTTTACCCGCGGAGTAATCGCTTTCGGCGCCGCCGACCGCGCAGGCTACTGACGGAATGGTGTCAGGAGGCGGTGCGTATCTTCCCGCTGTCGAGGCGGCTCGATTGCCGGCTCAGGAGGTTTCGATGGAACTCTATTTCTCACCATTTGGCGGTATCCTGCCGAGACCGCGCCGGCTGCAGCGGCGCGGGTCGCTATGGGGCGGATGGCATTCGCTTTCGGCCAACCGAGCGCTCGCCGCAGTGAAGCAATGGCATCGTCGCATCTACGAGCGGCGGTTGTTGGCGGGCTTTAGCGACCGCGACCGGCGCGATTTGGCGTTGACCGTGGCCGATATTGGGCAAGAAATAGCCAAGCCGTTTTGGCGAGGCTGATCCGGGGAGGTAAAGCTGGGCCGCAATACATCGTCAATCGCATTTGACGCGGCCGCGGCAGTCCGCGCGCTGACCAAGGCGGACCCGATTCTTGGGCGCGCCATGCGCCGGCATGGCGCCTACGCGCCCAACATCCGCCGGGGCAGCACGCCGTTCTCGCTTCTGGCGCATGCTGTCATCAATCAGCAGCTCTCGGGCAAGGCAGCGGCAACCATCGAGGCGCGGCTGGTCGCGGCGCTCGGCGGCGCCTTGACGCCGGAAAGCGTCGCGACGGCAAAATTCGACGTGCTGCGCGGCGCCGGCCTGTCGCGGGCCAAAGCGACCACTCTGCAGGACCTGGCGGCGAAAACGATGGACGGCACCATATCGGGCTTCGTCAAGCTCCGTCGGATGACCGACGACGCGGTGATCGAGCATCTAACGCAGGTCAAAGGCATCGGCGAGTGGACCGCGCAGATGTTTCTCATGTTTTCGCTGGGCCGCCCCGACGTGATGCCGGCGCACGATCTGGGCGTGCGTAAAGGATTCCAGCGCCTGTTCGAACACGAAGTATTGCCCGCGCCGAAGGCGGTGCTCGAATATGCCGAGATCTGGCGACCGTGGCGAAGCGTCGCGAGCTGGTATTTGTGGCGCGCCGCCGACGCCAAAGCCATCGTCTGATTGACGCGGCGGCGTGCTGTCCGCACAATCCCGCCATCCATCTTGCGGGAGCGGGACATGCATAAGATCGCCATTCCTGAAAGCGCCATCGCGGGCGCGATGCAACAGCGCGGCAAGCTCAATCGCTTCGACGCGGTGGTCGGGTCTCAAACGGCGCTCGTGGTGATCGATCTTCAAAACGTGTTCATGTTGCCAGGCATGCCGGTCGAGGTGCCGACGGCGCGAGAAATCGTGCCCAACGTCAATCGCCTCGCGGCTGCGGTCCGCATAGCCGGCGGCAAGGTGGTCTGGGTGCAGATGACCTTGAACGATCAGCACGAAAGCTGGAGCGTTTTTTTCGAAGGCGAGCGCCGGCGCGACGCCTTCAAGGATCTGCAACGCGGCAGCCACGGCCACGCGCTCCACCGCGACCTCGAGGTCAAGGCCGAGGATCTCGTCGTCGAAAAGCGCCGCTACAGCGCCTTCATCCAAGGGTCGTCCGACATCGACCGGATCCTGCGGGGGCTCGGCATCGACACGGTCGTGATCGTCGGCACGCTGACCAATGTGTGCTGCGAATCCTCGGCGCGGGACGCGATGATGCTGAATTACAAGCTGGTGTTCGTGTCGGACGCCAACGCCGCGATCACGGACGCGGAGCACAATGCGACGCTCGGCACCATCCTGCGCGTCTTCGGCGATGTCGCGACGACGGACGAAACGATCGCGCGGCTGGCGGCGAAGCCGCGCATCGCGGCCGTCGTGGCGGAATAGGACGGCCGCTTCGCCTACCTGATGTCGATCGGCACTAT
>JASHUX010000316.1 GCA_030039775.1 Alphaproteobacteria bacterium
GGAGTCGTCATCGACGTCCCTCACCGGAAATCTCCCCTATTTCGGAACAAAAGCCCCCGGCGGAATCATCCTCGGCTCGACATAGGCAAAATAGAGCGCGTCGAGCATCGCCCAAAGAATATCGCATTTGGTTCTGAGCGCCGCCATCACGGCTTCTTGATCCGCCCGCGTGCGCGCATGTTCCTTGACATAGGCCAGGGCGAAATCGGAGTCGCGCGGCGCTTGCGTCAGGCGCGGCGTGAAATACGCCAGCGTGTCCAGGGTAACGAACGGGTAGCCGCGCAACATGCCTTCGACCCGCTCCGCGATGATGCCGGGCGAGAACAGTTCGGTCAGCGAGGAACCGATCGCCTCGAGGATCGACCGGTCGCGCACCAGCGCCACATAGGCATCGACCGCGAAGCGCGTCGCCGGCAGCAAGCCGTCAAGCGATTCGACATGGGCGCGGTCGAGGCCGACGCCTTCGGCGAGCTTGAGCCAGCGCTCCATCCCGCCGGGCGCGTTACCGTCGCCGTCATGATCGATCAGGCGCTTGCGCCATTCACGGCGCAGCGCCGGCGTCGGTAGGCGCGCGATCAAGGTCGCGTCCTTTACCGGGATCTGATGCTGGTAATAGAAGCGGTTCAGCGCCCAGGCCTGGACTTGGCCGCGATTGAGCTTGCCCCCGTGCAGGAGCTTATGAAACGGATGCAGGCTGTGATACCGCTCCGCGCCGATGGCGCGCAGCGCCCCCACGAATTCGGCAGGCGACAAGGGTCGGTCGGTCATGGCGTTGGCTCAAAAAGCAAAACCGGAGCGACCTGAAGGCCGGCTCCGGTTTTATTTTTCCACAGCGCGCTAGGCGCGCCGAAAAATTACTTCACTTCGGCGCAGGCGTAGGCGTTGATCTCCATGCCGACGGCGATCTCAACGATGCGCGGTTTCGTCCACTTCATAGTTTCCTCCTAGGGAAGCAGTGTATGATCAAAAGAATAGGTCTCGAGGAAGCACCGTATGTGGTCTTGGTTGCGCTGTCAATTCCGGTTCCCGGGAAGAATTCCTGCCCTGTTGGTCGCCTTCCTGATCGGCGCCGGGAGCGCGCACGGCCAATCCGGTCAGTTGCCCACAGTGCGCGTCGGCACCCTCAAATTCGGGACCGTCAACTGGGAACTCGACGTGATGGCGCGCCACGGCCTCGACCGCGCCCACGGATTCGCCCTTAAAACCGTCGATTTCGCCGGCAAGGACGGGGCCGACATCGCGCTCCAGGGCGGTACCGTCGACATCATCTTGACGGATTGGCTGTGGGTGGCGAAACGCCGCGCGATGGGCGGCGATTTCACTTTCGCGCCGCACAGTCACGTTACCGGCGGCCTTATCGTGCGGGACGATTCCGGCATCAAGGGCCTTGCCGACCTCAAGGGGAGGAAGCTCGGCGTCGGCGGCGGGCCCGCCGATAAGAGCTGGATCATCCTCCGCGCCTACGCCCAGAAGGCGGCCGGATTCGACCCGGCGACGGCGGCGACGCCGGTATTCGCGGCCCCGCCGCTGCTGAACCAGACGCTGACGCGCGGCGACATCCCGGCCGCGCTCAATTTCTGGCAGTACAACGCGCGGCTCGACGGCACGCATTTCATCGAGCTGATCAAGATCGAGGACATGCTGCCGGCGGTTGGCCTGCCCGCCGACATGCCGCTTTTGGGCTGGGTGTTCAGCGAGCGCTGGGCCAAGGACCATGCGCCGGTGCTGCAAGGTTATCTCGCTGCCGCCGCTGCCGCCCGGCAGATTCTCGCGACCTCACCCGCGGAATGGCAGGCGATCCGCGCCATGACCGGCGCCACGGACGATGCCACGCTGGAAAAACTGCGCGCCGCCTATGCCCGAGGCATGATCGCCAAGGAACAGCAGCCGCCGGCCGACCTCACGCGCGAGGCGCAGCGCATGATCGGGCTGTTGACCGGGTTGGGCGACCGAGCCGAAGCGCCGCCCGGCGGCACCGTCCCGCCCGGCACATTCTTCGCCGGCTCCTGACCGTTTCGCGATGAGTTTCGCGCGGTCTTCCCTCAACGACACCGGCTTGCGTCTGCTTTCGGCGCTGCTATTGCTCGCTGTGTGGCAAGCGGCGTCGCTGTCCGGCAGCGCGCTGCTGCCTGGGCCGGTCGCCGTGGCTCGCGCGTTGATCGACGACGCCGCAAACGGTTATCTCCTCTCGGATCTCGGCTATACGCTGGTGCGCGTCATCGCCGCCTTCGTCGTGGCAATGGCGGTCGGCTCGGCGATCGGCATGCTGATGGGACGTTCGCGGCGCGTCGACGGCCTGTTCGATTTGTGGCTCGTTCTTGGCCTCAATATCCCTGCGCTGGTTATCATCATCCTGTGTTACCTGTGGATCGGCCTCGACGAGACCGCGGCGATCGCGGCCGTTGCGCTCAACAAGATCCCGCAAACCGCGACCATCCTGCGCGAAGGCGCGCGCTCGGTTGACGCGTCGCTGCTGCAAGTGGCGGAAGTGTTCGGTCTGCCCTGGCTGCGCAAGATGCGCAGCACGTATCTGCCGCAGCTCTACCCCTATTTCATGGCGGCCGCGCGGTCGGGCCTGTCGCTGATCTGGAAGATCGTCCTGGTCGTTGAGCTGATCGGCCGCTCCAACGGCGTCGGATTTCGTCTCGGCCTCTACTTCCAGTTCTTCGACATCGCCAACATCCTGGCTTATTCGGCAAGCTTCATCGCCATCGTGTTGGCGATCGAGGGATTCCTCATCCGTCCGCTGGAGCGGCGCCTGACGCGGTGGCGGCAATGAGCGCGCTCGACGTCGCGATCGCGCGCAAGACGTATCGCAAGGGCAGCGGCATCACCGCATTGGCCGAACTCGCTTTCGCTGTGCCGGCTGGACAATTCCTGTGCATCGTCGGCCCGTCGGGCTGCGGCAAGACCACGCTCTTGTCGGTCGTCGCGGGGCTCGACCGCGATTTCGAGGGCACCGTCGGGCGCGGCGCCGACGCCCGTATCGGCTTCGTGTTTCAGACGCCGCGCCTGATGCCGTGGCTCTCGGCGCGCGACAATGTGCGCCTGGCGCTGGAGCCGCGGCCGCGCGAGGAAGGCCGCGCCGAAGCGCTGTTGCGGGAGATGAATCTGAACGGCCAACTCAATTCCTATCCCGGCCACCTGTCGGGGGGACAGCAACGCCGCGTCGCGCTCGCCCGCGCCTTTGTCAACGAGCCGGAGTTGTTGTTGCTCGACGAGCCCTTCACCTCGCTCGACGCGCCGACCGCGCAGCAGCTGCGCGATTTGCTGCTGGCATTGTGGCAGAAGCAGCGGCCGACCGTGCTGTTCGTCACGCACGATTTGCGCGAGGCCCTAAGTCTCGGCGATCGCATCCTGTTCCTGTCGGCGGGCCCGGGGCGGATCGTGCTTGATCTACCAGTGGAGCTGGCGCGGCCGCGCTTACCCGACAGCCCGGCCGTCGAAGCGGCACGCAAACGGCTGCTCGACATTTATCCCGATTTGCTGCGCGGCCTCGATGCGCCCAAGCGCGCGGAGGATGCGGCATGACCGACGGAACGACCGTATTGATTGTCGAGGACATCGTGAAGCGCTTCGGCGATGTGACGGCGCTCGACCATGTCAGCCTTCGCGTGGCGCCGGGCGAGTTCGTCGCGCTTTTGGGCCAGAACGGCGCCGGGAAAACGACCTTGTTCCAATTGCTGAGCGGTCTGTTCGTCGCCGATAGCGGCAATATCCACATTTACGGCCACGATATCGGCCGCGATCCCGTGCCGGCGCTGGCGGGTCTCGGCATCGTGTTCCAGCAGCCGACGCTCGATCTCGACATTTCGGTGCGGGCCAATTTGCGCTTCCACGGCGGTCTGCACGGCCTGTCGGCGCGCGCGCGGGATGGACGCCTCGCCGACGTCATGGCCAAGCTCGGCCTCACCGACATTTCGAACCGTAAGGTGCGCGAATTGTCCGGCGGCAACCGGCGCCGCGTGGAACTGGCGCGCGC
>JASHUX010000317.1 GCA_030039775.1 Alphaproteobacteria bacterium
CTTGATGCGCCCGTGTGCCACCGGGCTCATCGCGATATAGGCGTGGAGCAGATTCCGCGGTTCCGGGATATCGTCGATATAGACGGCCTCACCCGAGACGTGCTTCGCCGCGCTGTCGTGCGGCAAGGCTTTGCGCACGTTGCGCAGATTCGCCTCCGGGTTGGCTTTCCTCGCCGTTTTCATGCCGCGATGTCTCGTTTGATCACGCGGGTCGCACCCGGCCGCTTGCTGGTCTCCAAAAAGAACTTAAGAAGCAAATTCTGCGCCACTTTGAGGCGGTACTCGGCGCTGGCGCGCATGTCGGTCAGTGGCTGGAAATCGTCTCGCATCGCCCGCATCGCGGCGCGCACCGCTGCCTCATTCCAAACGTGACCCTGAAGGACTGCCTCGGCGTGCGTTGCGTGCTTCGGTATCGCGGCCATGCCCCCGAGCCCGATACGGATATGGGCGACGCGGCCTCCCTCGAGCCCTAGCGCGAACGCGGCGCAGACGGCAGAAATGTCCTGATCGAAGCGCTTCGATATTTTGTACGCACGAAATTGCAAGCCGGGCCGCGGGCGCGGTACGCGAACCGCTTCGACGAATTCGCCCGGCTGCAACGCGGTCTTGCGGTAGGCGAGGAAGAATTCGTCGATCGCCAGACCGCGCGTCGCGATGCCGTGCCGCAACAGCAATCGTGCATCCAGTGCCAGCAATAGCGGCGGCGTGTCGCCGATCGGCGATGCATTGGCGACATTGCCGCCGAGCGTGCCGGCGTTGCGCACCTGGACCGACGCAAAGCGGCGCAGCATTTCCCCGAAATCGGGATAATCGGCCGCCAGCGCCATGTACGCGTCGGTATGCGAGACGGCACCGCCGATCTCGATAAATTCATCGCCGACGGCGAGCCGGTGCAGTTCGCGGACATCCCCCGTATAGATGACCGTGTCGAGGCGGCGGCGCAGTTTCGTCACCCACAAGCCGACATCCGTGCCGCCGGCAAGTAGCACCGCGTCGGGATACTCGGCCACGCTCGCGGCAAATTCCTCGAGATTGGCCGGCGCGAAATACCGCTGCCCGTCGGCTTCGAATGTCAGCGTGTCGTGGCGCTCGATGGATTCAAGCTGCTTTGCCGTCGTCGCGGCCCGCGCATGAAATTGATCCTTGGCGCCGAGGTCGCGTATTTTCTGCGCCGCCTCGATGATCGGGCGATAGCCGGTGCAGCGGCACAGATTGCCCGCGAGCACGTCGTCCACCGTTTCGCGGTCGGTCCTCTTGCCGCTGTGATAGAGCGTGAAGAGCGACATGACAAAGCCGGGCGTGCAAAAGCCGCATTGCGAGCCGTGGCATTCGACCATCGCGCGCTGTACCGGATGGAGCTTGCCTTTGTGCTTCAGGCTTTCGACCGTCACCAGCTCCTTGCCGTCGAGCGTCGGCAGGAACTGGATGCAGGAATTGACGGCGCGATAGCGCACCGTGTCGCCGTCGCGCTCGCCGATCGCCACGGTGCAGGCGCCGCAATCGCCTTCGGCGCAGCCTTCCTTAGTACCGCAGCGCCGCTCGCTTTCGCGCAGCCACTGCAGCACGGTCACCGTCGGCGATATGCCGCGCAGCTCACGAATCTCGCCGTCGAGAACGAAACGGATTGTGTTGCTCATCGCCTAGCTTCCCCGATAGGTCGAATACGAAAAGGGGGAGAGCAACAGCGGCACGTGATAATGCTGCGCCGGATCGGCGATACCGAAGCGCACCGGGACGTGGTTGAGAAACGGCGGTGCGGCGCCGGTCTTGAAATAGTCGCCGGCATGGAACAACAACTCGTATTCGCCGGCGCGGAAGGTGTCGCCTTCGAGCAGCGGCACGTCGGCGCGTCCATCGTCGTTGGTCGTCACGCTTTTGATGAAGCGACGGCCGTCATCGAGCGCGAACACATCAATGCGCAAGCCGGATGCCGGCCGGCCGCGCGCGGTATCGAGCACATGGGTGGTCAGACGGCCCATCCGCCTCCGCAATTCCTGCCCAATTGGTCAGGATTGCTTATGCTCCCACGCTTGGCTGCCTTCGCCAAGCGAATTTGGGCTTATTCCGCGGCGTGTTTCATGGCTGGCCTCACCGCATTCTTGATGTTGACAGCATAGGCGTCCTGCCATTCGGCCGTGGGGTCGGCGACGAAGAAACCGCTTCGCGCCTTGAGGTAGGTCTCAGGATCGTCAAGACAGGGCGGGGCACCTTTGCCGGCGGCAAAGGCGCGGGCGGTTTCGAGGATATGGCGGCGCGTCCGCGCGATCATGATGTCGGTCGGCGCCAAATGCTCGAACTCGTGGTCGGTGATCGGACCCATGCTTTCGGTGACCGCCTGGTCCTGCATGTGGATGTTGGCGATGCCGGTGTAGCTGATGCTGGTCGCCTGCGCCGCGCGATCGATGTTCCAGTCGTTGCGCGGGTTGGAGGTGAGCCGCCAGCGTCCGAGCCAATCCGTCGTATTGGGGAGATACTCGAAGCCCAGCGACACACCGGTGAGCGGCTTACCGTCCTTGCCGGCGGCACGGTCGGGCACCGGCCGCTTCCACACGAAATTCCAGAACATCATGTTGTAGTCGTCGATCGGGACCCAAGCGCGCGCATGGACGTTGGTCGCGAAATCTCCCTGCGGTTGCTGCGTCCAGAACGGAAAAAGGAAATTGGCCGTGCGCCAATACGTGCCGCCGCCGTCGGCAGGCCGATAGGCGCCGTAGCTTGTGCCCCACGGCGTTTCAGTCGTCTTCAGCTCCGGTGCTCGATTGAACACGGCGCCCCGGAACGGATGATCGGGCGCGAGCTGCTCCGGCTTGATATGCCCGGCGTGGAGAAAACCGAAATGCGACGTGTCGATGTCGCCTTCGAGGCCTTGGAGCCAATTGCATTCGCGCAGCGCGGCGATGACCGCAACGTCCTCATCGGGAAGCTGGAGTATCTCGAGGCCGGGCAAGGGCGGCGCTTTGGCGCGTTCGCCCATATAGACCCAGACCACGCCGTTACGCTCGGCGGCTTTATAGGCCTTCGCCTTGACCTTGCTTTTGAAGTCCTGATGCGCCGGGACGCTGGCCATGTCGACGCAATTGCCCTCAACGTCGTATTTCCAGCCGTGATAGACGCAGCGAATGCCGTTCTCCTCGTTGCGGCCCAAGAACAGCGAGGCGCAGCGATGCGGGCAGCGGT
>JASHUX010000318.1 GCA_030039775.1 Alphaproteobacteria bacterium
CGACGGCGTGGGTCGGCTATACCTATTTCGTGTATGCGCCGTGGCAGGTGCCGCTCCTTGAGGCGCCGCTGCTCGATGGCGGCACCAACGTCTTCTGGCTCGATTGCGGCCCGTGCGTCGTGCTGCTGGCCAAGGCGATCTACGGCGTCACGGGCGCGTTCGTGAATCTCTACGGCCCCTATCTGTTTTTGTGCTTCGCCTTGCCTGGCGTGGCGATGACCGCGCTGCTCGCGGCGCTGGGCCAGAAAAATCTCATCGCCGCGATCGCCGGCAGCGTGCTGACCGGCGCGACGCCCTATCTGCTGTTCCGGTGGGGCCATATCTGCCTCAACGCGCAGTTCGTCATCCTGTTTGCGCTCTTGCTTTATGTGCGCGACCGGCGCGGCGCCCTGACGCTGGGCGGCGCGTGCCTGTGGGCAGCCTATTTGGCGTTCGCGCTCTTGACCAACGTTTATCTTTTGGCAATGACCGCGGCGATCTGGGTCGCGAGCCTCGCGCAGCAGAACCTCGACCGGCGCCGCGCGCCTTGGTTCCTCGGGGCGGTCTTCGTCGCGACCGGCGCAGCGCTGGCCGCGGTCCTAGCGCTGCTGGTACCGCTTGCGGGCGGCGCTGCGCTGGCGCAGACGCTGGATTTCGGCAATTTTCAGATGGACCTGCTGTCGCCGATCTGGCCGCAAGCGAGCGGCATCGTGCCGGCGCCCGGCAACGATGTCTGGCTCACCCCGGAAGGCTATGCCTATCTCGGCGCCGGCGTGCTGTTGCTGCTGCTGCTGTCGCTCGTGCCGCTATGGCGCGCGGCGCGCGGCCTCGCCCGGCGGCACGCGGCGCTGCTGGTCGTGCTGATCTTATGCGTGCTGTTCGCGCTGTCGAACAATATCGAATGGGGCGCCAAGCCGGTCTTGCACATTCCTCTCTCCGATCGCGTCGTCGCGTGGCTCGGCATGTTGCGGTCGAGCGGCCGGTTTTTTTGGCCCGCCGGTTATGCGCTGCTGACGCTGCTCCTGGTGATGACGTTGCGGGCATGGCGGCCGGCGGCGGCCTGCGCCATCCTGATTGCCGTCTCGTTCGTGCAATGGGTCGATGTCGGGCCGTTGCGCGCCGCCATCGTGCAAAGCACGATGGCGCCGCTCGCGGGCTTGCTCGATGTCGGGCAGGTCACGCGTCTCGCGACGGCGTCGACGGGCATGGTCGTGATTCCGAATTATGCCTGTGCGGTGTCGCTCGCCGATTTGCCGACCGCCGAGCGCCTCTACGACAAGCATGTCAACATAGCGCTTCAGCTTGCCGCGGCGCGCCGCGGCATCCCGATCGATTCGTCCTATCGCGCGCGCGGCAATGGCGGCTGCACCGAATCCGACCGCGATGCCGCCGCGCCGATCCGCGCCGGATATCTCTATGCCTATGTCGGCGCGAGCGAGCTTACCCATCGCGCGCCAAGCGGCGCTCTTGCGTGCGAAAAGGCCGCGCCGCTCGCGGACGGCGCCGCGCCCGCCGTCTTGTTCTGCCATGAGCGGCCCTGATTCCGCCGCGCCGCGCGTCGCGTCAGGCTTCGTGGCCCTGCTGACGCTGGCCGTCGCCGCGCGGCTCGCGGTGTTCTATCTCGTGCCCAATATCCATTGGCCCGACGAGATCTATCAAGCGCTCGAGCCGGCGCATCGTCTCGTGTTCGGGAGCGGCGCCGTCGCGTGGGAGTGGGTGGTCGGCGCGCGGTCGTGGCTGCTGCCGGGATTTTTCGCGGCGCTGATGGAAATCGGGCGCGCCTTTGGCACCTCGCCTGCGGCCGCCGACGCGCCCATCGCCGTCGTCATGGCGATTGCCGGTACCGCGCCCGTGATTTGCGGCTATCGCTGGGCGCGGACCTGGTTCGATCCGCTGGGCGCGCTGGTCGCGGCGGCGCTGCCGGCATTGTGGGTCGATCTGATCTATATGTCCGGTCATACGCTGGCGGAGGTGCTGGCCGCCGACCTGCTGCCGGTCGCGCTTTATCTCGGCCTGCCCGCGCGCGATGCGGTCGTGTCGCGGCAGCGCTTGTGGATCGCGGGCGCGGTGCTAGGGCTGATTTTCGATTTGCGCTTTCACCTGGCGCCGGCGCTGCTCGTGGTCGCGATAGCGATCTGCGGCTGGCGCGGCCACTACCGGCGCTGGCTGGCGCTTATCGCCGGCGCGTGCGCGCCGGTGCTGGTCCTCGGCCTCCTGGATTGGGCGACGCTCGGTCATCCGTTCCAGTCGATCGCGCTCAATCTCTGGTTCAATCTTCAGGAGGGCGGCGATTATGCCGGACGGTCGCCGTGGGCGACGCTGATCGTGTTGCCGTTCGCGCTGTGGAACGTCGGTGCCGTCGCGATGCTGGCGGCGGCGGTCGTCGGCGCGCGACGGTTTCCGGCGCCTGCCTTCGTCGTCATCGCGATTTTCGCGACTTATTCCGTCGTCGCCCATAAGGAATACCGCTTCATCTATCCGGCGCTGCCGCTGATCGCGGTCCTGGCGGGGTTCGGCACCGCCGACCTGGTGCGCGCGGTCAGCCCGAGATTCATCGCCCGCGCCGCGGTGCCGGCGGCGCTTGCCATTCTGTTCTGGCTCGGTACGTCGGCGGCGATCGCGCAATCGCCGATCTATCGCAACGCCTGGACGCGCGAGCGTGCGCAGCTCCTCGCATTCGACTTTATCAGCCGTCAAGCCGATCCCTGCGGCGTCGGATTATACGGCGTGTGGTGGATCGTGACGCCGGGAGCGAGCGCGTTGCCGCCGCGTGTCGGGTTTTATCAAAGCAAACGCGGCGATCTGGGCCATGACGGCGCCGCGTTCAATTATCTAGTCGCCTGGGGCCGCACCGAATTATCCCATCCGCGCTATCATCGCGCGGCGTGCTTCGACGGCGATGCCGGCGAAAACGGCTTGTGGCAGCTCCGCGTCTGCGTGTGGCGCCGCGACGGCGGCTGCGCGGCGAGTGCGGCCCCGCCGTTCCCCGTCAACTGGCCGAGCACCATGACCGGGAAACGCGAGATCGCCCGGGACTACGATTGGGACGGGCCCGATGAGCGATAGCGTCGGGACGCGCGCCGGACACGGCGACTGGCGCTACGCGGATTGGCTGGGGCGCGCGCGGGCGATCGGCTGGGGCCGTACGCTGTTGATCGTCGAGATCGCGGCGCTGATCGTAATTGCGGCCGGCACCTACGGCGCGTTTGTGCGGCTCGAGGCGCCGACCTCGACCGATTTCATCAGCTTTTTCGCGGCGGGGCGACTGGCCGATCTCGGCACGCCCGCGCTCGCCTATGATCCGGCGCATCATCGCGCGATGGAGCAGGCGGTGTTCGGCGACGCGGCCCTGCCCTACGCCTATTTCTTTTTCTATCCGCCGACCTTCCTCATTGTCTGCGCCGTGCTGGCGCTGATGCCGTGGTATCTCGGCGCCTTCGCCCTCTGGATCGCCGCAACCGGCGCGCTGTTCGTCGCCGCGCTGAAGACGATCCTCAAGGACTGGCGCCTCACCGTCGCGTTCCTGTCGTTTCCTGCCGCCGCGGCCAGCGCCGGCATCGGCCAGAACGCGCTTCTGACCGCCGGACTGATTGGGTTCGGCACCTATTTCGTCGACCGCAGGCCCGTTATTGCCGGGCTGCTGTTCGGCGCGCTCGTCTATAAGCCCCATCTCGCGATGATGATTCCGGTGGCCCTGCTCGCGGGCCGCAACTGGCGCGCCTTCGCCGCCATGGTCACGTCCGCGCTCGCCGTGATCGCGGTGTCACTCGCCTGGTTCGGCGTCGAGACGTGGCAGGCGTTTTTGACCGAAGCCGAGTCCGCGACCGCATCCTTTATCACCGGCCGCGTCGGCTTCGCGGGGCTGGTGAGCCTGTTCGGCGCGGCGCGGCTGGCGGGGCTCGGCGCTGGGGCGACCGATGCGATCCAACTCGCCGTCGCGTTGGGCGCGGCCGCGTTCGTGGCCTTGGTCTGGGCGCGGAGCCAAAGCCTGCCGGTGCGCGCGCTGGTGCTGATCGCGGCAGGCTTGATCGCGCCGCCGGTGATCCTGTTCTACGATTTGCTGCCGGCTGCCGTCGCGATCGCGTGGCTGATCATCGACGCGCGCAGCACCGGCTTTCTGCCATACGAAAAATTCGCGCTGGTCGCGATCTGGTTCGTGCCGATCGTGTCGCGCGGCGCCGGCGTCGCTTGGGGCGTGCCGCTCGGCCCGATCGCGACGATTCTGCTGGCTATGCTGGCCGTGATCCGCGCCCGCAACCAGTGGCATGAGACGCGGGCATGAACCGGATCATCACGGCGCTGCGCGACAGCCGTTGGCTCACCCGCGAGCGGGTGCGCGCCTATGCGATCATCGTGCTGGCGGTCGAGGTGGCGGCGCTGTTGATCATGGCGGCGCGCACCTACGATTTGTTTCTGCCGATCGACCCGCCGACCTCGCTCGACTTCATGAGCTTTTACGCGGCGGGCGATCTCGCCAACCAGGGCACACCGCAACTCGCATACAACGAGCTGGTTCACGAAAATACCGAGAAACAGATTTACGGCGATGTGCGGATTCCCTATTTCGGTTTTTACTATCCGCCGGTCTTTCAGTTGGTGTGCGCGGGCCTGGCGCTCGCGCCGTTCACGCTGTCCTATCTGCTGTTCCTGCTGATCACGGGCGCCGCCTATTTCTGGGTGCTGCGGGGCGCGATCCGCGATCCGGTGCTGATCGCGGCGCTGCTGTCGTTTCCGGCGGCGTTCCTGACCGTGGCCTTGGGCCAGAATTCGTTCCTGACCACGGCGTTGTTCGGCGGCGCGTTGCTCGTGCTCGACCGGCGGCCGGTCCTCGCCGGCATTCTCTTCGGCGCGATGTGCTACAAGCCGCATTTCCTGCTGCTGGTGCCGATCGCGCTGATCGCCGGGCGCTATTGGCTCACGATCCTGTCGGCCGCCGTGACGAGCATCGCGCTCATTGGGTTGTCGCTGTTGCTGCTCGGCTGGGCGACGTGGCAGGCCTGGCTCACCAACACGGTCCTTGCGCAATCGGTGTTCGAAACCGGCCGCGTCGGCTTTTATCATCTCGTCAGCCTATTCGGTGCGGCGCGTCTCGTCGGCGGCGGCGCCGACATCGCGATGGCGCTGCAAGCCGTCGCGCTGGTCGCGGCGGCGGCGGCGGTCGCGGTCGTGTGGTATCGCCGGCCCGATCCCGGCATCCGCGCGGCGACCCTGATCGCGGCGACGCTCGTCGCGCTGCCGGTGATCCTGTTCTACGACCTGTTGCCGGCGACGCTGGCGATGGCATGGCTGATCCGCGACGCCCGCGCTCGGGGCTATTTGCCGTGGGAAAAGACCATCCTTTGCGCGATGTATCCGATCGCGCTCTTGTGTCGCGGCATTGGCGAGAAAACGCACGTGCCGATCGGCTGGCTCCTCACCTTCGGCCTGTTGGGGCTGGCGCTCGCGCATGTCGCGCGCGCGCGCCGCGTGGCGCTACTTCCGGAACACGTCGCCGAGAAAGCCTAGCTCGGCGTCGCGCGAATCGTCCCATTTCTTCGCGACGCTGTCGTAGGTACGCGCCGCGCCCTCGAACATTTGCGCGGTCGGGTCGGCGCCGAGGTGGCGCGCGATCTCCTCCATCTCGCCGACCCAACGATAGGCCTTGGGGTAGACGGTGGGCATCTGGCGCTGCAGCCAGGCGAAAAGCTGCGGCTGCGACTCGGCAAGCTCCGCGCGCAGTGCCGCGGCGACGTGGCCGTTGGCGGCGCCGCGCGCCGACGCCATGCCGATGGCGGTGAAGCCCTTGGTCAGCGACGCGTAGGACATTTTCAAGGCCGAGGCCGCGCCGACGTCGCCCCCGACTGGGCGGATGTCGAGGCCGAAATCCTGAAGCGCGCGCAGCTCGGCGGCACCCTCGCCCGAGGCGTAGAAGCGCGGCGTGTAGCCTTCGGGCCGCGGCGGTCCGCCGATAATGCCGACATCGGCGAAGCGCGCGCCGGCGCGCGCGACAATCGCCGCGACCCGCGTCACCGTTTCGGGCGCCACGGCGTTGCAATCGGCATAAAGCACGTCGCCCCTGGCCGCGAGTGCCGGAGCCAGCCGTTCGGCGAGCGCCACCGCCTCCGACGGCGGCAGGATCGACAGCACCATGTCACTGGCGCCGACCAGCGCCTCGTCGTCGTCGATCGCAACCATGCCGGCGCGCCGCGCGCGCTCAGCGCTGCCGGGCCCGCGCGCCGTGAGCGAGGTCATGACCTCGGCACCCTTGGCATGAAGCCGCGCGCCGACGCCCGCGCCCATCTCGCCCGCCGCAATGATCGCGATTTTCATGGCATGCCTCGCTGTACCGAACCGATCGAGGCATAGGATTATGTCAAAGCCGCGCCGAAAAGCGACGGACTCGTCCGGGCGGGAAAAGGATCAGGACGCCGCGACTATGGCCGCTGGGCCGCCGGTGCACTGCGGAATGGCCGAATTCGCGTCGCGGATCAGTTCGCCGCTGAACGAGGTCAACCAGGGACCCGCGAAGACGCCATAGCGGTCGAACGCCGCCCGGATGCCGGGGTCCAGCCGATTCTCGATCGCCGCGGTCGACGCGTCCGACCGCTCGGATTGATCCGCCAGATACTCGCCGTGCGGCGCCACCCGAGCCTCGTGCGTCTCGAAGGTCGCGTCGTTGTCGACGCACAAATGGTTCGCCGCGATCAACCGCGCGTCGAGCCACAGGCTGCAGGCGCTGATGCAGGTCGCGTAATAGGAGATGCGCACGAAGGCGCCCGACGCGACCGCGGCATCGACCCGCGCCTCATATTGCTGAACATCGCCGCCGTTATCAAAGGCGATGGTGATGGCGGCCGGCGAGGCCGCGGCCTGGCCGGGCGCTGGAAGGCGCGGCTCGGCGTAGGGAAAGCAGGACGCGCTCGCGATGCCAAACGCCTGCAACGTCAACGCCAGCGTGGCGGTTCGGAATGGCCGAGAAAGCATGGTTAAGAAAAGGATTGTTTCGGGGCCGGATCAGGCTACGTGCAAATCTTCTACAACCCGTTACCGAGAAGCCGCCTGACCAGCGCCCTGTGCGGCTTCATCCCCCGGCCATAAAACGCGTGAGTAGCAATCGCCCCATTTGGCAGCGTCAAACGCGAGTAAGTGTTTGCCAATACGCCTGTTCAGCGGCCAAGCTGATTGCAGACAATGGCATGTGAACGCGCGGAGGTAGTCGCGCCAAACCGTGCCGCGGGGGCGAGGGGATGTTGCGCTATATCGAATTCGAGGCGCCGCACCGGGCCGTGATGGCGCGCGCCGCGTTGCCGGTCCTCTCGACCGACGAAGCCCTCATCGAAACGACGCAAACACGGAATTATGCAGGTGACGGGACCGGTCCCGTCACCTGCATAATTCCGCGCAAACGAGTCTTTCCCCCGGGACGGAGCGTATGTGGCTGAACGGCTCGGCCGGCGCCTTGCGCTCGGGACGCCGCTCTTACCCCTATCGGCCCGGCTACGCGCTGGTCGGCCGGGTCGCGGCGGTGGGCCCCGGCTTTTCCGGCCTGCCGGTGGGCGGCCGCGTGTTCGCGATGAAGCCGCACGGCTCGCATGCCGTGCTGGGGCGGCAGGAGCCGTGGGTGGCCCTGCCTGACCGGGTCGCGGATGAGGACGCGGCCGCCATCGCTTTGACCGCGACAGCGCTCCAAGCGATCCACCGGTCCGGCATGACCGACGGCGACGCGGCGATGGTGGCCGGGCTCGGCGCCTTGGGCTTCACCATGATCCAGGTCCTTGCCGCAACATTTGCCGGCCCGGTGATCGCACTCACCGGATCGGCGGAAAAAGTAGCGCTGGCATTGCGGCATGGCGCGAGCGCGGCGCTGACGTATGACGCATTGCCGGATCGCCGCGCGGCGTTGCTTCCGGTCCGCACCGCGTTCGAATGTTCGGGCGCGGCGGCAAACATCGCGCGCGTGCTGCCGCTCGTCGGCGAGCGCGGTGAGATGGTCGCGGCCGGGTTCTACAATGATCCGATCGCGCTCGATGGCGAGGCGCTGTTCGCCCGCGAATTGACAGTGAAGGCCGTGCGGTCGATCGGTGCCGGGGACGAACGCGCGCGCAACGTCGCCGAGGCGGGCGCGTTGGTCGTGGCGGGCAAGGTGCGCGCGCGCCATCTGGTGACGCATCGCTTTCCGGCGGCGCAATTCGACGAAGCGTACAAGCTCATCGCCGATCGGCAGGCCAACCGGCGCGCCATCCGCGTCAGCCTGTTGTGGCGCGAGGCGGCATGACGGCGAGCCGTTTTCTGGCCGCGGTCGCGGGCCATGCACGCGAGCATGGCGACGATATTTTTTGCCAGTTCCTCGCGGACGCCGACCCGATCGCGGTCACGTGGGCGGAACTCGGCGCGCGTATCGGCGGTTTCGCTGCCGCCTATCGCGCCTATGGGCTGGCGCCGGGAAACGTGGTCGCGATTCTGCTGCGCCACGATCCGGCGCTCCATCCGAGCTATCTCGCGGCGATGATGAGTGGGCTCGTGCCGACATTCCTGCCGTGTCCGTCGCCGCGCCAGGACTCCGCCATTTATTGGGCCGCTTTGCGCGCGACGTTGGCGCATCTCGATTGCGCCGCGTTCGTGATGGCGCGCGACACGCAGGATGAGATGCGTGGCGCCGGGGTCTCGCTCGACGCGCGCCGCGTCATCCTGCTCGATGACGTGCCGGCCGCAGGCGATTTTCCGAAGTTTGAAATCGACGAGTCGGCGATCGCCCTATTGCAACATAGTTCCGGCACGACGGGGCGACGCAAAGCCGTGGCGGTGAGCCATCGCGCGCTGGCGGCGCAGCTCGACTCCTACGCCAAGGCAATTGCCGTCACGCGTGACGACCGCATCGTGTCGTGGCTGCCGCTTTATCACGATATGGGCCTGATCGCGTGCTTTCTGCTTCCGGCTTATTTGGGCGTGCCGTTCGTGCAGCTCGATCCGTTCCGATGGGTGGCGCGGCCGGCGATGTTCCTCGACGCCATCGCGGATTATCGCGGCACG
>JASHUX010000319.1 GCA_030039775.1 Alphaproteobacteria bacterium
GGCTGATCCCGCTCGCCTATGCCGAGCGTTTCCAGGCGGGGATTCCGGGGGCGCGCCTGGTGGTGATCCGTGAGGCCGCGCACATGGTGCCGCTAGAACAGACGGCGCAGACCATCGCTGCGCTCGACCACCTTCGTTGAGGGGGTACGTCATGACGAGCGATTTTTGTCCACCGATCAGCCGCCGTGCCGCCTTGCGGTTGACTGCGGCCGGCGCGGCCGGTGCGTTGCTGATGCCGCACCGGCTGTTCGCCGCCGTGCCCGAACGGCCGCTCAGCTATCTCGTCTTCGTCGACGGCAAACGCAGCGGCACCTACACCGTTGAGTTCGTGCCGCGCGGTGGCGGCTTCACCGCAACCTCGGCCATGTCGATCCGCGTCGACATCGCGTTCATCACCGCCTACCGCTATCAGCAGGACGGACAAGAGGATTGGCACGACGGCAAGCTCGTTGCCTTCGAATACGTCACCAACGACGACGGCAAGGCGGCGCTGGTGAACGGCAAGCGCGACGCCGACAAGTTCGTGGTGAAAGGGCCAAAAAGCCCGGGCTCGGCGCCGGGCGACGCGATGTCGTCGGGCTTCTGGAACCATGGCATCCTCGCCGCGCGCCAACTGGTCGATCCGCAGACGGCGGAACTGGTGCCGCTCACCGTGCGCGATCTCGGTCATCGCTCGGCAAAGGTCGCGGGCACGACCATTCACGGCGACGAGTACGCGGTCGAGACCTTCCTCAAGGGCACGGTTTGGTATGACGCGCATCGGCATTTGCTGGCCTCGTCGTTCACGCAGGACGGGCACAAAGTAGAGTTCCGGCGGGCCTAAGTCCGCCCGATCAACGACAGAAGATGCGGTCGGCGCGCGTGTCGTAGTCGTTGATATAGGTGTAATCGACTTCGCACCGAAGCGTGCCCGGCGGCACCGGGGCGACAACGGTTCGGCCGCCCTCGTAATGGCAGCGCAGGAAAACGTTCACCTCGTCCGCCAGGGGAAAGAGGTCGCGGCCATGTTTGCCGGTCGCGTCGAACACCGAACCGTTTTGCGCGATCGTCCCGTTCTTGCCGTCGGGCGACCCAACCAGCAGTTCCATATAACTGAACGGCTTGCCGTCGAGGCGCACGGCGCACCCGGCGGCGTCGCGCGCCGCCGCATCCCGGCAAAGGACGGCCGCGATAATCAGGGTCGCAAGGGTGAAAGCCCGATTCATCGCTCCGTCATTCCACAGCGCCGGGCGGGTGTCTATGATGGCGAGGCGATGTGAGGAGAACCGGATTGCGCAACGATCTCACGCTCGACTGGCCCAAGGAAGGGCTGCGCCGCGTCCCGTATGAAATCTACGCGCGTGACGACGTTTACGCACAGGAGCGCGAACGCATTTTCGAGGGGCCGGTGTGGAATTTCCTCTGCCTCGAGGTCGAGCTGCCGAGTCCCGGCGACTACCGCGCCACCTTCGTCGGCGACATGCCCGTGATCGTCGCGCGCAACCGCGACGGCACGATCCACGCGTTCGAGAATCGCTGTCTCCATCGCGGCGCAATGCTGTGCCTCAAGCCCGGCAGCAGCAAAGAGATCACCTGCGTCTATCACAACTGGACCTATGACCTCACCGGCAAGCTGACCGGCGTCGCGTTCCAGCGCGGTGTCAACGGCAAGGGCGGCATGCCGCCCGACTTCTCGATCGCCGGCCGGCATCTGCGCGCGCTTCATGTCACGATCTTCGCCGGGCTGGTGTTCGGCACGTTCAGCGACGACACGCCGCCGATCGAAGCCTATCTCGGCCCCGAGATTTCGATGCGCATCCGCCGCGTGATGGCGAAACCGATCAAGCTCATGGGCGGCGTCAGCCAATATCTTCACAGCAACTGGAAGATTTACGCCGACAATCTGCGCGATTCCTATCACGCCAGCCTGCTGCACATGTTCTTCACCACCTTCAAGCTGAACCGCCTCTCCATGCAGGGCGGCATCATCGTCAGCGAGAACGGCGGCAATCACGTCTCGTATTCGAAAATGGCGACCGACACCAATGTCGATTACGACACGGCGACGTTGCGCGCCAAACAAGAGGATTTCGGTCTCGAGGACCAGACGATGCTCGCGGGCCGCGACGAATTCGGCGACGGCATTACCTTGCAAATCCTTACTGTGTTCCCCGGCTTCATCATGCACCAAATCCAGAACAGCCTCGCGGTGCGGCAGATCCTGCCGAAGGGCGTCGACGAGACCGAGCTCAACTGGACCTATTTCGGCTTCGACGACGACGACGCGGCGATGCGCGACCTGCGCCTGCGCCAGACCAATCTCGTCGGGCCCGGCGGCTATATCTCGATGGAGGACGGCGCGGTGGTGAATTTCGTCCAGCGCACCCTGCCGGGCGGCATGGGCGACGCGTCGATCGTTGAAATGGGTGGCGCCGGCACGGCAAGCCAGGACACGCGCGTCACCGAATCCGCGGTACGCGGCTTCTGGCGCACTTATCGCGACCGCATGGGGATTTAGCTTTTTCCGTCGCCCCTGCGAAAGCAGGGGCCCAGGGTTACACGCTCGTGGCGCGCCCTGGGTCCCCGCTTTCGCGGGGACGACGGATTGAGTAGGAACGAATGGCTGACAAAAAGACGTTGGTGGAAGAACTGAACGCCCGCTACGTCGCCGCCATCGACGACGACCGGCTCGAAGAGTGGCCCGCGTTTTTCACCGATCCGTGCCGCTACGAAATCATCTCGGCGGAAAATGTCGAGCAAGGCTTGCCGCTGGGCGTGTTCTTCGCCGACAGCCGCGCCATGCTGAACGATCGGGTCCAGTCGTTGCGCCGCGCCAACATTTACGAGTCACAACGGTATCGCCACGTCGTATCGTCGACGCTGATCTTGCGCGAGGAAAAGAACCTGGTGCGCGCGCAGGCGAATTTCCTTGTGGTGCGCGTCATGCTCGACGGCGACATGCGGCTCTTCATGTCGGGCCGTTATCGCGACAC
This sequence comes from Alphaproteobacteria bacterium, assembly GCA_030039775.1. GTDB lineage: Bacteria > Pseudomonadota > Alphaproteobacteria > ATCC43930 > CGMCC-115725 > JAATGI01. The sequence goes on from JASHUX010000319.1 coordinate 2,973, forward strand.
CGTCGA
>JASHUX010000320.1 GCA_030039775.1 Alphaproteobacteria bacterium
CTTCATCCATTTCTTCGACGGCTCGTAGCCGTCGAACAGCGGCTTCCAATACGCATCCTGGGTGTGGTGGCGGTCGATCGCGGCACCGATAGCGGGGACGTGCGAGGTCGTGACGCCGGCAATGATTCTAGCCATGTTTCTTGTTCTTCCAATCCGATTTGCTGCGATTGCCTTTAGGCGGGCGGCCCCCCGCCAGCATCATCTTGGCATAATCCTCTTGCGTCGAGCCGGTCATGATGGCGGCGATGTTCTGGAACGTCAGCCCGTCGGTCGCGGCCAGCTTCGAGGTGTAATAGATATTGCCGCCGAGCTCCAACATCTTGTCCCAGTTGCGGTCGAGGATCGCCTTCTTTTGCTCGGGGGTCATCGGGAAGCGGTCGAGGTATTCGGATTCGTTCGCCTTGAACGCCTTGCGGCCCGCGTCGGTCATCATCGACATGCAGAACATGTTGAGCCAATAGCCGGCACGCGAACGCTTGGCATCGAAGACGTAGGTCCCCGGAATGTCCTCGTAGGCTTCTTCTTTTGGTTTCTTTGGCGCCAAATTCATCTCTCCCAATAGAGCTTCATCGGATTATCGACCAAGAGCGCCTTTTGCTGCGCCGCCGACGGCGCGATGCGCGGAATCATGTCGGTCAGAACGCCGTCATCCGGCATGTGCGTCGTCATATTCGGGTGCGGCCAATCCGTACCCCATAACACGCGATCGGGGAACCGATTCACGAGCGCCCGCGCCAGAGGCACGAAATCGTTGTAGGGCGGCCCGGACTTGGAAATGCGCTCCGGCCCAGTCACTTTGACCCAGAGCTTCGGGTTCTCCGCCAGAACCTCGATATAGGCCTGGAAATCCGGGTGATCGACGCCCTTTGCCGCGTCAGGCAGCGACATGTGGTCGAGCACGACGGCGGTCGGCAGCGCCTGGAGGAACGGGACCATCTTGGCGAGGCTCGGCGCCTCGAAATAAACCACGACATGCCAGCCCAGCCCGGCGACGCGGTTCGCGAGCGCCAGATGCACGGTTGGATCGGTGGCATCGACCAGGCGCGGCAGGAAATTGAACCGCACGCCGCGCATGCCGGCGGCATCCATGTTGCGCAATTCGGCGTCGGATATATCGGACTTCACCACGGCAATGCCGTGCGCCCTGCCGTTCGAGGCCTGGAGCGCGTCGATGGTTGCCGCGTTGTCGGTGCCGTGGCAGCTTGCCTGGACGATAACGTTGCGCTCAAAGCCGAGAAAATCGCGCAAGGCGAACAGCTTTTCCTTGGGCGCGTCGTAGGGGGTGTATTTGCGCTCGGGCGCGAAAGGGAATTTGGCGGCGGGACCGAAGACATGACAATGCCCGTCGACCGCGCCCGGGGGCGGCCGGAATTTCGGCTTGCTCGGGCTCAGGCAAAAAGATTGGAAATCACCGTCGGCGGGCATGCCGCACGCTCCATCGAATGCGAACAATTCTATGACAATTAATGTAACCCGTCTGGCGATAGCCGCAATGCCGTTCCCTGCAGCCCATGGTTGACGGTAACAACCGCCGCGCGACCCGGTTATGCCGGGTCGAAGAGATACCGGACGGCACGGCGCGCGGCTTCAGCTTCGGCAGCGGCCTCGACCGCCGCGAGGTTTTCGTCTATCGCCGCGGCGACATAATCTTGGGCTACGACAATGCCTGCCCGCATCAGGGCACGCCGCTCAACTTCCTCCGCGACCGGTTTTTGACGGAGGAGGACGACGCGTTCCTGTGCACCACGCACGGCGCGCAGTTCCGCATCGAGACCGGCTTTTGCCTGATGGGCCCATGCCAGGGCAAAAGCCTCAAGGCCATTGCCCTTCGTATCGAGGATGGGGCGATTTGGTGGGTGCAGAATTGATGTTTTGCACCCATTTCGTCGTCCCCGCGAAGGCGGGGACCCAGGGCAAGCGACGTGCGTTGGCCCTGGATTCCCGCTTTCGCGGGAATGACGAATAAGGGGTTAAGGGGTTAAGCGGTTACCCGGTCACACCACCCTGATATTTTTGAACTGCCAGGGGTCGGCGTAGTCCAGGTCTTCCGAGAACAGGCGGCCGCGGTCCTGGAGCGGGGTCCAATCGCCCCACACGCCGGCCATCTCGCCGAGATAGGGCAGGCAGATCTCGAGCACGCGGCGGAAATCCATCTCGTCCGGTTCGACCACGCCGCGGCGCGGATTTTCCAAAGCCCAGATCACACCGGCGAGGACCGGCGCCGTCACTTGCAGGCTGGTGGCGTTGTTGTAGGGCACGAGCTTGCGCGCCTCGTCAACAGTGAGGCGCGAGCCGTACCAATAAACGCCTTTGGGGTTGCCCATCAGCAACACACCGAGCTCGTCGATGCCGCCGGACGCGATCTCGTCCATCATCAGGCGCTTGTCGCCTTGCAGATTCCAGTTCTTGCCGGCGAGCTCGTGCAGCGACAGCACCGCGTCGTCGCACGGGTGATACGCGTAATGTACGGTCGGGCGGTAGGCCGCATCGGCGCCCGAGCCGACTGAAAAATAATCGGCGATAGAAATCGATTCGCCGTGGGTGATAAGGAAGCCGAGATAGGGGCCTTCGAGCGGCGTCCAGCTCCGCACGCGCGTCGAGGCGCCGGGCCGGTTCAGATAGATCGCGGCGCCGGAGCCGAAATCGTGCCGCCCGCCGTCATGCGGAAAATGTTTCTCGTGGCTGCCCCAACCCAGTTCCGCCGGCTGCGAGCCTTCGCTGAAAAAGCCGTCGATCGACCAGGTGTTGACAAATTCGCCGACGCGCTTCGCCTGGTTCGAGACTTGCGTGTCGCGCTCGGCGATGTGGATGACTTTGATCCCGAGTTTCGACGCGAGCGCGGCCCAA
>JASHUX010000321.1 GCA_030039775.1 Alphaproteobacteria bacterium
GATGCGCCGCCGCGTATTGGCGCGGCGTCAGGCCGGTCGCCGCCTTGAACAGGCGGTGGAAATGGAACCGGCTGAGGGCAGCCTCGTCGGCCAGCGCATCGAGGCTCGGCATTTCCTCCGCCTGCTCGATCGCCCGGCAAGCCGCCGCGATCGCGGCGGTATGCCCGGCATCGGCTGCCTGGTTCGGCTTGCAGCGCTTGCACGGCCGAAAGCCGGCGCGCTCGGCGTCGGCGCAGGTATCGTGGAACGCGACATTCTTGCGCAAGGCCAGACGCGCAGCGCAAGACGGCCGGCAATACACCCCGGTGGTCGAAACCGAATAATAGAAATGCCCGTCGGCAGCGCGGTCGCGCCGCTGCACGGCCTCCCAACGCCGCGCGTCGGTGGCATAGGGGGTCACGGTCGTCGCCGGGGTCGGCTTGGTCATCGTCATGATTGACATTGTACGCTCCTTGAAAGGGTGCGCGTAATTTGGCGGCAGCACCCCGCCCCCGCACTCCGGCGCTTGCGGTCAAATTCACGCGATGACAACGGATGGCGGCTTGACGTCAATAAGCCGGCGGCTCGTAATACGCGACCAGACGGGGATTAAGACCCGCTAAACAAGAAGGGGAGGAAGATAAACAAGAAGGGGAGGAAGAAATGTGGCGTGTTCTCGCGACGATTGGCTTGGTTGCGGCGCTGGCCGTCAGTTTCAGCAGCGGCGCCGACGCCGCCAAGCGATCGAAGCAGGCCAAAGTTCCGCGGCTTAAGGTAACGAGCCAGCAGATTACGCGCCGCGGCATGATCGCCGACGAGCAAGTGGCGAACGTCTTCGGCTGCAAGGGCGGTAATGTTTCGCCCGAAATCAAACGGACACCGGGACCTGCCGGCACCAAGAGCTATGCCGTGACGATCTACGATCCGGATGCACCGACGGGCAGCGGCTTCTGGCATTGGGTGGTATTCAACATTCCTGCGACCGCCACCGAATTGCCGAAAAACGCCGGCGACCTAAAAGCGAACTTGGCGCCGCCGGGTACGGTTCAGAGCCGGACCGATTTCGGCATGCCGGGCTACGGCGGACCCTGCCCGCCGCCGGGCGATAGGCCGCACCGCTATCACATCACGGTATTTGCCGTTGACGTCGATCACCTCGACGGCGACCAGAATATTGCCGCTGCCGTGGTCGGATTTCAGCTTCATTTCCACACCCTCGCCAAGGGTCAGCTCATCGGCCTCTACGGCCGCTCGAAGTAACTGTTACGGCAGGGCGCCAAAGGCTTGGCGCCTTCGCCCAATCCATATTAAATTCCGGGCGGATGATGTGACCGCGACGGGAGAGTTGCGCCGTGACGACCAAAGTTGAAAGCGAATTGCTGACCCGGGTCGGGCCCGGGACGCCCATGGGCAATATGTTCCGCGAGTATTGGATGCCCGCGGCGCGGTCCTCCGAAGTGAAGGCCGACGGCGACCCGATCCGCCTCAAGCTCCTGGGCGAGGAACTGATTATGTTCCGCGACAGCGCGGGCCGCGTCGGCATTATGGACCACCGCTGCCCCCATCGCTGCGCCAGCCTGTTTTACGGCCGCAACGAGGAAAACGGCATTCGCTGCATCTATCACGGCTGGAAATACGACGTTGAGGGCAACTGTCTCGACCAGCCCAACCTGCCGCCGCACCAGGTCTTCAAGGACAAGGTGAAAGCCAAGGCCTACAAGGCAACCGAGCGCAACGGCGTGATCTGGGTCTATATGGGCAACCGCGCCAAGGCGCCGCCGCTGCCGATGTTCGAGGCGACGCTGATGCCGGAGTCCGAAGTGCGGCTCGGCATCGTGCAGCGCGAGTGCAACTATCTCCAGGCGCTTGAAGGCGACATCGACACCTCGCACTTCGCTTTCCTGCACGCGGGCGCGCTCGATTACAAAGAGCTGATGCCGGGCTCGACTTGGTATTACTCGATGAAGAACCGCGCCCCCGAATACACGTGCGAGGCCACCGACTGGGGCACGATGTATGGCGCGCATCGCGGCGCCGAGGAAGGCACGACCTACTGGCGCGTCGCGCATTTCCTGTTTCCGTTCTGGACGATCCCGCCGGACGGGGATTTCTCCACGCACATTGTCGCGCGCGCCTGGGTGCCGCTCGACGACACACATTGCATGTTCTTCATCTGGGCCTGGCTGGGGACGACCCCGAAGGCGCGGTTGCTGAAGGACGGCAACCCCATTCCCAATGTCAATTTCGGCCAGCACGGCGTGCTGCCGAACTCGACCGACTGGCTCGGCCGCTACCGGCTCGATTCCAACCGCGGCAACGACTATCACATCGACCGCGTGGCGCAGCGCAGCGGCAACAATTTCTCGGGCCTGCACAACATCACGCTCGAGGATCAGTGCATGACCGAGAGCATGGGGTCAATCGTCGACCACACGTTCGAGCATCTGGCGCCGAGCGACGCGATGATCGGTGTCACGCGGCGCCGCCTGCTGCTGGCGGTGCGCGACTACATGGACAAGGGCACGGCGCCGCCGGGCGTCGACAACCCGGACGTCTTCCTCGGCGCGCGCGGCGGCGATTTCGTGGCGCCGGCCGAGTTCGACTTTAATGGCGCCTATTGGCGCGAAATGCGCCGCAGCCAGAACCCGACCGGGCGGTTGCTCGCGGCGGAATAAGCGGCGCCGTCAACGCCGCCTCGAATAAAGGGGGTCGGATGCGCTGGGTCGGGCGAATCGTCCTGATCGTCGCAATTCTGATCGCGGCCGTGCTGCTATGGTTGCGCACGACCGGGCCGGGATCGGACACCACGCTCCGGGTGGTCGGGCTAATGGCGCCGGTCACCATGGAGCGCGACGGCTACGGCATCGCCACCATTACCGCCGCCAACACTCCCGACGCGATGTTCGCGTTGGGCTTCCTTCATGCCGAGGAACGGCTGTTCCAGATGGAGTTGACGCGGCGGCTGGGCGCAGGACGTTTGTCCGAGCTGTTCGGCGCGGCTGCGGTGCCGACCGACAAATACATGCGGACACTCGGCCTCTATCGCATGGCGGAAGCCGAATACCAGAGCCTGTCGCCCGAGACGCGCAGCGCGCTCGACGCCTATGTCGCGGGCGTGAACGCGTGGCTGACCGAACGCCGCGTCGCGCTGTCGCCAGAATATTATCTGATCCGCGCCCGGCCCGAACCGTGGAAGCCGGCGGATTCGCTGGTTTGGGGCAAGCTCATGTCGTTGCAGCTGGCGGGCAATTTCCGCGACGAGCTGCTGCGCGCCCGTCTCCTTCAGCACATCAAGCCGGAGGAGTTGAACGTGCTCTATCCGCCCTATCCCAAGGGCGCGCCAAGCTTTACCGGCGAAACCAACGCTTGGCTCAAAGGGCTCGATTTAGACGGCATCTACGCCGCGATCCCCGCGATCGTCGGCCCGACCTATGAATCCAACAATTGGGTGCTCGACGGCAAACATACGCAATCCGGCAAGCCGATGCTGGCGAACGATCCCCATCTGGCGCTGAATGCGCCGGGGATCTGGTATCTCGCTCATATCAAAACGCCGGATTTGGACGTGGCGGGCGTCACGGCGCCGGGCAATCCCTATGTCGTGTTGGGCCACAACGCCCACGTTGCCTGGGGCTTCACCACGACGACCGGCGACGTCGAGGATCTGTTCATCGAGAA
>JASHUX010000322.1 GCA_030039775.1 Alphaproteobacteria bacterium
CAGGCATGGAACGTGACCATCTCTGGATCTTCTTTCCACCGCGGATCCTTCGGATCCTTGATGAAGATGTGCGAGATGATGCCCTTGGAACGGTCGAGCCCGGCCAGCATCAGCGTGCCGGTGATCGATTGCGCGCCGTAATCGAGGAGCCGCATCGCTTTCCAGCCAAGATCGCTGCTCTTGCGGATCGCCTGCGCCGCGAATTTCGGCAGCGCGATGATGTAAAACACGTTAGCGCCCGACTGTTGCAGTTGGATTACCTGCGATTCCACGGTGGGGTCGAACGGCTCGAACGTCACTTCGGAGACGATCAAGTCCTTCGCCTTGTCGCCGAGCCCGTCGTGGAACCCATGCTCGTGCTCGCGCCCGAACTCGTCGTTCTGATAAAGGATCGCGACCTTGGCATTCGGCGCGTGGGCGAGCACGTATTTCGCATTCATGACCCCGTCGAGGTGATAGGTCGGATACCAACCGACGATCATCGGATGGTGAACCGGGTCATAGAACTGGCGGCTGCCTGAAATCGGAAACAGCAACGGCACGCCCATCTTCTCGATGTAGGGCCGGATCACCAGATTGGTCGCGCTGCCGGCCGAGCCGAAGAGAAAGGCGATATGCTCGCCCTCGACCATCTTTCGCACGTCCTCGACGGTCTTCGCCGGATTGAAGCCGTCGTCGAGGCTGATGAGATCGATCTTGCGGCCGTTCACGCCGCCCTGATCGTTGATCATCTTGAAATAGTCGACATGGCCCCTGGCCATGGTACCGACCACCGAAGCCGGCCCGCTATAGGGCGCCGTTTGCCCAATCTTGATCTCGGTGTCGGTGATGCCCGGCGCATAATGTTTGTCCGCCATGGCAGGCATGGCGAAGGCAATCGTCGTCGCGACGGCAAGCGCCGCCGCGACCATGTCGCGGTTGATCATGTCACCTCCCATTTTATTTCGTCACTCCCGCGAAAGCGGGAATCCAGGACGACCGCACGTCGCTCGCCCGGAGTCCCTGCTTTCGCAGGGACGACGTGGCCATTTATCGAATGCTTATGCCGCCTGTTGCACCGGCGGATTGAACGGGTCGATCTTCTTCCAGTCCCCGCCCTTCGGATACGCATAGGAGATGGCGCGGATGCGGTTGAAGTTCACTTCGGGTCCGCAGAAGGACAAGGTGCCGTCCTTTTGGTATTGATGAATCGCGTCGAGCAGAATCTTGCGCGAGCGCACGATCACCACGTCGCAAGTGCCGAGGAATTCCTGGCTGCGATCGACGATCGGTCCCATCGATTCCTGCACGATGAAGTCTTCATAGGCGTTGCCGCGGCCCGTGATGCCGGTCCAGTGACCGTCGGCCATCGCCTTGCGGTCTTGGTGCCACATGTTCGAAACGTCGCCCATGTCGGAATTGAAGAAATCAGGATCGCCCGAGTCACGACCCATGATCGCGCGCGGCCGCGGATCGATCTTGCCGTGGACGTTAAAGCCGACATACCACTGCGCCGTCCACTCGTCGTCGATCGGGATCGAGAAGCAGACGAGGCTGTAGCCGCCCGGAGGCGCCGGAATGAACGACGCGAACGGAAACGCGACTTCGCGGATGCGGGCGTAGGTCTTGCCGTCGGGCTGGTCGCGCAGCGCGCCTTCGCGGAAACCGTAGGGCTGCTGAATGAACTCGAAGGTCGGCGCGCCGGTCTCGAGCATGTAGGCCGCTTCCTGCTTGTAGAAGTCTTGGCCGACGCGGCCGCCGAGGCCGGACGCATGCAGGAAGGTGACGTGCGCGGAATCGAGCAACGCCTCGAGCCCTTGCAGCCAGTTGCAATGGATGACGCCGCGCCGCGGCGCGATCTGGTCTTCCGGCAGCTTGGTGAATTCGTAGTCCGGGAAGCGCGGCGGATTTGCCTGATTCTTACCAAGATAGACCCACACCAGGGCGCCCGCTTCGTGCACCGCGTAATGCTTCACCGGCACACGGTCCGCGAAGGTGCCGCGGCGATCTTCGGGCTCCGTCGGCGTCTCGACGCACTTGCCGCTGACGTCGAATTTCCAGCCGTGGAAAATGCAGCGCAGGCCGTTGCCTTCGTTGCGCGCCAACGCGAGCGAGGCACATCGATGCGGGCAGCCTTCGTTGAAGAACCCGACGCGCCCGTCGGTGGCGCGGAAGGCGACGAAATTCTCGCCGAACAGCCGGATACGCGCGGGCGCGCCGTCGCGCTCGAGTTTCGCCGATCGGCAGGCCGGGACCCAATATTCGCGCAGCATGCCGCCCATCGGCATGCCCGGCCCGATCCGCGTCAGCAATTCATTGTCTTCGCGATTCAACATGGGGCGTCTCCACGGTTACCGATCATGCGCAGCGAAGCGGGGACTTTAATCCCCGTCGCCGAACCGCGCATCTGTCATATGTTTCATATGTTTGGATACATCATTGGCAAAAACGAGCCGCGGCACAAGCAAAAATCACGCAAGCCGCGTTGACATGGGAGGATATTGGATACAAAAATTGGCCATGGCGACCCATCAAAACCGCGCGATCGTGCAGATTCGCGAGATGATCCTGCGCGGCGAGCTCGGTCCCGGCGAGCGCATCACCGAAGAGGGGCTGGGCGAGCGCCTTGCCATGTCGCGGACGCCGATCCGCGCCGCGCTGCCGGCCTTGGCGCGCGAAGGGCTGCTGACGCCGTCCGAGACGCGCGGCTATTTCGTCCGCGCCTTCAGCCAGCAAGACGTGATCGACGCCATCGATTTGCGCGGCCTGCTCGAAGGCATGGCGGCGCGCATCGTCGCCGAGCGCGGCGCCCCGCCGGCGGTGCTGCAGGCGCTGCAATCGTGCCTCGACGAAGGCGACCGCATTTTCGTCAAAAGCTGCTTCGCCGACGGCGACGGCGCGCTGTTCGCCGCGATGAACACGCGCTTCCACGCGGTCATCGTCGAGGCCGCCAACAGCAAGGTGATCGCCGATGCGATCACCGCCAACGACCGCGTGCCGTTTGCCGCGGCCGGCGCCGTCGCCTTCGACAAGATGCCGGCCGAATTCATGTTCGAGCTACTGCGCTACGCGCATCGCCAGCATCACGCCGTGGTGCAGGCGCTGACCAACGGCGAGAGCAGCCGCGTCGAGCTGTTGATGCGCGAACATACGCAGCCGGTAAAGGACAGCCTCAATCTCGCGCCCCGCAAGGACGCGATCGTTCCGCTCTTCG
>JASHUX010000323.1 GCA_030039775.1 Alphaproteobacteria bacterium
TGGCTGCACGGCTCAAGCGTGGTATAGAGCGTGGCGCCGTCGGCGAGCGTGCCGGCGCGGTCGAGCGCCTCCGTCTCCGCATGCGGCCGCCCGCCCGGTTGGGTCCAGCCGCGCCCAACGACACGCCCATCCTTGACGATGACGCAGCCGACTGCGGGGTTCGGCCAGACGCGGCCCAATCCCCGCCGCGCCAACGCCAGCGCCGCGTTCATATGCTGAAAGTCACTCATGGCATGACGCGCAAGAGCGCGCGATCAGTCATCCCCGTCCGCGACGATGCGGCCGACGAACTCGCCGAAATCCTTGGCCTCGCGGAAATTGCGATAGACCGAGGCGAAGCGGACATAGGCGACCTGGTCGAGCTGTGCCAGCGCCTCCATGACCAGCGCGCCGACCTGCTCGCTCGGGATTTCGCTTTCGCCCGAACTCTCCAACTGACGCACGATCGAATTGATGACGCGCTCGATGCGGTCGGGCTCGACCGGCCGCTTGCGCAGCGCGATTTGCAGCGAGCGCGCCAGCTTGTCGCGGTCGAACGGCTGACGCTCGCCGTCTTTTTTCACCACCGTCAGCTCGCGCAGCTGCACCCGCTCGAACGTGGTGAAGCGCGCCGCGCAATTCGGACACAGCCGCCGCCGCCGGATCGAGCCGCGATCGTCGGTCGGCCGCGAATCCTTGACTTGGGTGTCTTCGAAACCACAGAACGGGCAACGCATGTTCCCCCTCCTCCCGCCTCAGGCTTCGGAATAGACCGGAAAGCGCGCGCACAACGCCGCCACCTTGCGCCGCACCGCCGTCTCAACCGCCTGGTTGTCGTCGGCACCGTTCGCGGCCAAGCCGTCCAGCACCTCGGCAATCATCTCGCCGGTCTGGCGGAATTCAGCCTGGCCAAACCCGCGCGTGGTAGCGGCGGGGCTGCCGAGCCGGATGCCCGAGGTGACGGTCGGCTTTTCCGGATCGAACGGAATCCCGTTCTTGTTGCAGGTGATGCCCGCACGCTCCAGCGACACTTCCGCCGCACGGCCGGTCAGTTTTTTCGGCCGCAGATCGACCAGCATGACGTGACTGTCGGTGCCGCCGGAGACGATGGCGCAGCCGCATTCGGTCAGCGTGTCGGCCAACATTTTCGCGTTCTCGATCACGGCGCGGATATAGGCATTGTATTCGGGCCGCAACGCCTCGCCCAACGCCACCGCCTTGGCCGCGATGACGTGCATGAGCGGCCCGCCCTGCAGGCCGGGGAAGACGGCGGAATTGATCTTCTTGCCGATGTCTTCGTCGTCGCTGACGATCATGCCGCCGCGCGGGCCGCGCAGCGTCTTGTGCGTCGTTGTCGTCACGACATGAGCATGCGGCAGCGGGCTCGGATAGACCCCAGCCGCGACCAGCCCCGCGAAATGCGCCATATCGACCATGAGATAGGCGCCGACCGCATCGGCAACGCGGCGGAACCGAGCGAAATCGATGATCCGGCCATAGGCCGAGCCGCCGCAAATGATCAGTTTCGGCCGTTCGGCGCGCGCGATCCGATCGACCTCGTCCATGTCGATCCGGCCGGTCTCGCGCGACACGCCATAATGCGACGCCTTGAACCATTTGCCGGAAAGATTGAACGGCGCGCCGTGCGTCAAATGGCCGCCCGCGGCGAGATCCATGCCCAGCACTTTGTCGCCCGGTTGCAGCAGGCCGAAGAACACGGCGGCATTGGCCTGCGCGCCGGAGTGCGGCTGGACATTGGCGAAGGCGCAGTTGAACACCTGCTTCGCGCGCGCGATGGCGATGCTTTCGACTTCGTCGACGAACTCGCAACCGCCGTAGTAACGGCGGCCGGGATAGCCCTCGGCGTATTTGTTGGTCAGAACCGAGCCTTGCGCCTCCAATACCGCGCGCGACACGATGTTCTCCGACGCGATCAACTCGATTTGGTGTTGCTGGCGGCCGAGTTCGCGGCCGATCGATGCGGCGATCTCCGGATCGCGTTCGGAAAGCGTCTCGGTGAACATGCGATCCGCCGCGTAGGCGGCGGCCGTATTGACAGAAGAAGACATCGCGGCAAACCCGGTCGTTGCGGACAAAATCGGTCGAGAAAGCGCAACTCTACCAGATTTGGCGCGGCCGTGTCAGCTATCCACAATGGATCGGGGCACCGGCCAATTTAGTTAATATCGAGAAAGCTCGCCCTAACCCGCTCATGCGCGTTCGCCAGTCCTTTATTGTGCAGATCAAGAAATACTCTTTTGCCGCGTAATAGGCCTTATTGATTTGACCTGGAATTGTGTCTCAAACGGCGAAGAAGAACCGATCTAATAAACGCGGGTTTTCTGAATCAATATTTCGGAGCTGCGCGGTTGCGATTGACGCGAGCGACATGCTTCTGCAACTATCGGCAGTAAGGGGACAACCAGGGGGTGGCAATGCCCGACTCATTAGCGGCTAAATCGGGCGAGGACGATCTGCTGCGCATGACGGCCACAGTGGTGGCGGCGTACGTGCGCAAGAATTCCATCCCGTCCGGCCAGCTCCGCGAGGTGATCGATTCGGTGTACCGCTCGCTGCGCGCCCTCGACGGCGCAACGAACGGGGCGATCGAGGTCAAGGCGCCGGCAGTGACCGTGCGGCGGTCGATCACGCCCGACTATCTGATTTGCCTCGAAGACGGCAAGAAATTGAAGATGCTCAAGCGGCACTTGCGCACCGCCTACAATCTCTCACCCGATGCTTATCGTCAGAAGTGGAGCCTGCCCGCCGACTACCCGATGGTGGCGCCGAACTATGCCCACGCCCGATCCGTCTTCGCCAAGCGCATCGGTCTCGGCCGCGGCGGCCGGCCGGCCGGGAGGCGCGGCCGCAAGAAGCCCGCCGAATAATCCGCGGCAGCGCCTAGGCGCGCTTGCCCGCATCGACGCGACCGACGATGATTGGCCGTACCATGAAGAATCCGGTATCCGTGCTGATTACCGGCGCCAGCGGCGGCATCGGGGCTGCGCTGGCGAAGGCGTACGCGCGACCCGGTGTTGCACTGGCGCTAACGGGCCGGAACGACGAGCGATTGGGCGCGACCGCCGCGGCGGCAAGCGCGGCGGGCGCGACCGTGATGCAGCGGGCGTTCGATATCCGCGACCGCGCGGCACTTGCAGCCTGGATCGCCGAGGTGGAGGCGGCCCACCCGCTGGACCTCGTGATTGCCAACGCCGGGATCACCGGCGGGCATCACGACCGGGCCGAGGAATCTATCGACGAGGTGCGCCGACTCATCGAGACCAACTTTCTCGGCGCCTGCTACACCGTCGACGCGATCGTGCCGGCGATGCGCCGCCGCCGCCGCGGACAGATCGCGCTGGTGAGCTCGCTCGCCGGGGTGCGCGGCCTGTCCCACATGCCCGGCTATTCCGCCAGCAAGGCGGCGCTGATCGCCTATGCCGAAGCGATACGCGGCTGGCTGCGCGATGACGGCATCGAGGTCGCGATCGTCCTACCCGGCAATGTCGACACACCGATGCTGGCGCGGGAAAGCGGGCCGAAGCCGATGACGCTAAGCGCCGACCGCACCGCGGCGATCATCCGTCGCGGGCTGGCGCGCGGCCGGCCGCGCATCGCCTTCCCGTCGCCGCTCTATTGGTTGCTGCGCGCGTCGACATTGTTGCCCGCGACGCCGGTCGATAAGGTCCTGAACCGGTTTCGCGTTACCGTAACCGCGTACGATTGAGGGAAGCACGCCATGCGCGACTTCAAAGGCAAAACGGCGTTTATCACCGGCGGCGCCAGCGGCATCGGCCTTGGCTTCGCGCAAGTCTTCGCTGATGCCGGCATGAACATCGTCATCGCTGACATCGAGGCGCCGGCATTGGGCGCGGCGGTGGCGGCGCTCAATGCGCGCGGCGCCCAGGCGATCGGCGTCGAGTGCGATGTCGGCGACCGGCAATCCTACGCGCGCGCCGCCGACCGCGCGTTCTCGGCCTTCGGCAAAGTCCATCTCCTCTGCAACAATGCCGGCGTGGCGCGCACCGGCCAGACCTGGGAGATCGCAGAAAGCGATTGGGAGTGGACCATCGGCGTCAATCTGATGGGGATGATCCATGGCTTGCAGATATTCGTGCCGCATATGAAAACGCATGGCGAGGCGAGTCATATCGTCACCACCGCGTCGATGGCCGGCATGCGCGCCAGCGTCGCCGGCGGACCTTATACTGCGACCAAATATGCGCTAGTCGGGTTAAGCGAGCAGCTCGCCAAGGAATTGGCCGAGACCAATATCGGCGTCAGCGTGTTTTGTCCGAACAACATCCGCAGCAACATGCCGAACAACGGCCGCAACCGGCCCCCGCGCTTCGGCGGGCCGATCGACGGCAAGACCGACATCCATGCCGCGGAACACATCGCCGTCATGCAGGATCGCAATCGCGCCGGCATGGACCCACGCGAGGCGGGCTTGCGCGTCAAGAAAGGCATCGAGAACGATCAGCTTTTCATCTTCTCGCACGCCACCGAGCGGTCCGTTCTCGAGGACCGGTTCCAGCGCATCCTTTCCGACATGGACGCGGCGGCCACGCTCGGATCGCAAGGGTCGCTGCTGAAATAGAAACGGCGATGGCGGCCCGATCGCGAGCCGCCATGCCGGACACGTCTGCCGTCAGTTCGGCATCAGCACTTTATCGACCACCAGAATCACGCCGTTCTTTTGGTAGACGTTCGCGATCGTGATATTGGCGGTGTTGCCTTTGTCGTCGG
>JASHUX010000324.1 GCA_030039775.1 Alphaproteobacteria bacterium
CGGCGAATCCTGAGCCCTATTTCGGCGACATCACCATCGTCATTTGTCGCCCTTCCATGCGCGGCGTCTGCTCGACCTTGGCGATCTTGTCGAGCTCGTCCTTGACGCGCATCAGCACGTTCATCCCGCGCTCCTGGTGCGCCATCTCGCGGCCGCGGAAGCGCATGGTGACTTTGACCTTGTCGCCTTCGCCGATGAACTTGACCATCGAGCGCATCTTGACGTCGTAGTCGTGGTCGTCGATGCCGGGGCGGAACTTGATTTCCTTGACCTCGATGACTTTCTGCTTTTTGCGTGCCTCGTTCTTGCGCTTTTGCTCTTCGTATTTGTACTTGCCGAAATCGAGGATCTTGACCACCGGCGGGTCCGCGTTGTTCGCGACCTCGACCAGGTCGAGCCCGGCGTCTTGCGCGCGCGCCAACGCCTCTTGCCGCGACACCACGCCAACCATGGTGCCGTTCTCGTCGACCAGTCTTACGCGCGGAACATTGATCTGGAAATTGACCCGAGGGCCATCGGCGGCCGGGGTGGGGGGCAGGGAAGGACGGGGTGGGATGGATCAACTCCTACCGTGAATGGGCAAGCGCGCGACGCCCCTCAGGCCGGGGGCCGCGCCTTGTCCTTTAATCTAGCGACCGCCGCATCGAGCGCAAGAATTTCTTGGTCCTTGCCGCCCAGCACCCGCAGCGCGACGGTGCCGTCGTCGGCCTCGCGCTTGCCTACCACCAGCAGCAGCGGCGTCTTGTCGAGGCTGTGCTCGCGCACCTTGTAGTTGATCTTTTCGTTGCGAAGGTCGGTCTCGACCCGCAATCCCGCCGCGGCCAGCTTCTCCCGCACCTGCTCGGCATAGCCGTCGGCCTCGGAGGTGATGGTGAGGACCCGGGCCTGCACCGGCGCCAGCCATAGCGGCAGCTTGCCGGCGTAATGCTCGATCACGATCGCGATGAAGCGCTCGAACGAGCCGAAGATGGCGCGGTGCAGCATGACCGGCGTGTGACGTTGCCCGTCCTCGCCGATATAGGCGGCGTCGAGCAGCTCCGGCATGACGAAATCGACTTGGAGCGTGCCGCATTGCCAATCGCGGCCGATGGCGTCGCGCAGCACGAATTCGAGCTTCGGCCCGTAGAACGCGCCTTCGCCGGGATTCATCGTGTAAGGCAGGCCCGCCGCCTCGACGGCCGCCTTAAGCGCGCCTTCGGCCCGGTCCCAGGTCGCGTCGGCGCCGGCGCGCACCGGCGGCCGGTCGGAGAATTTCACCCGCACGTCCTCGAAGCCGAAATCGCGATAGACCGACAGGAGAAGTCGGCAGAACGCGACGGTCTCGCTCGTGATCTGTTCCGGCATGCAGAAGATATGCGCGTCGTCCTGGGTGAAGGCGCGCACGCGCATGATGCCGTGAAGCGCGCCCGACGGCTCGTTGCGGTGGCACGAACCGAACTCGGCCAGGCGCAGCGGCAGCTCGCGATAGGAATGAAGGTGCTGCTTAAAGATTTGGATATGGCCGGGGCACGACATCGGCTTCAGCGCCAATGTCTTTTCGTCGCTTTCGGCGAAGGTGAACATGTGCTCGCGGAACTTCTCCCAATGGCCCGACGCGATCCACAGCGAGCGGTCGAGCAATTGCGGCGTCCGGATTTCGGCGTAGTTCGCGGCGGCGAGACGGCGGCGGAGATACGCCTCCATGGTGCGATACAGCGTCCAGCCGTAGGGGTGCCAGAACACGCTGCCCGCGGCCTCTTCCTGGACATGGAAAAGATCGAGCTCCTTGCCGAGCCGGCGATGGTCGCGCTTTTCCGCTTCCTCAAGCTGGAGGAGATAGTGCTTCAGCTCTTTTTCATTGGCCCAGGCGGTGCCGTAGACGCGCTGCAACTGCGCGTTCCGCGCGTCGCCCCGCCAATACGCTCCCGCCACCTTCATCAGCTTGAAGGCGTGGCCGAGCTTGCCGGTCGAGGGCAGATGCGGGCCGGTGCAGAGATCGACGAAATTACCCTGGCGATAGAGGCTGATGACCTCGTCCTTCGGGATTTCGTGAATCCACTCCGCTTTGTATTTCTCGCCGATGGCGTTGAAGAATTCGGCGGCGCGGTCGCGATCCCATTCCTCGCGGGTAACGGGTTCGTTGCGGTCGACGATCTCGTGCATGCGCTGTTCGATGCGCGCGAGGTCCTCGGGCGTGAACGGCGTGTCGCGCGCGAAATCGTAATAAAAGCCGGTGTCGGTCGCCGGGCCGAACGTGACCTGCGTCTCGGGATACAGTTCCTTCACCGCCTCGGCCATCGCGTGCGCCGCGTCGTGGCGGATGATCTCCAGCGCCTCGGGCGAGGTCGCGGTGACGATGGCGACCGTAGCGTCGCGGGAGAGGCGCGTGGCGAGGTCGCGCGGCGCGCCGTCGACCGTGATGGCGAGCGCGGCCTTGGCCAGGCCCGGGCCGATCGCGGCCGCGATTTCGGCCCCGGTCACGGGGCCGGGGAAATGACGCTGCTTGCCGTCCGGCAAAGTAATGGCGATGCCGGGTTCTTCGCGCCCAATAGGCGCATATATTTCGCGTTCAATATGACTCATGGCGTTGCGGGTTTACCGGAACGCCGCCGAGACGGCAACCGCGCGGGGGCTCTCATTACCTGTTTTCCCTGTTATCTGCTGGCTAAAAAACAGGAAACCCGCAACCTCGTTCGCGCCGGCGGCAATGGCGCGGGCGCCGGGCGGCCGCCTGTTCCGCCTGTAAACCGCCAGTTCCACCTGTAAATTGGCTTCGTTCCGGAATTTCTATGTCTCGTATGCCCGTTCCTTCCGATTTCGCCTGTTCCCCTGTTATCTGCTGGAAATTTACAAATGCCTCCGGGCGCTGGTTGATTGGGCTACGCGTCCCATGGATGCCGTGCCTAAATGCCACCCCGAAGGTAGTGTCTCAGTTTTTCAAACTGAGACACTACCACCCCGAATGTAGAACGCACAGGGAACGATTCAAGGGGACGCTCTGAATATCGCGCTAACCACCTTCGACAATTCTCTCGCGCCATCGCGACCAATCAACCGGTTCGGTGTGTAAAATCTCCAACGAACCCGCCGCATCTCTGTCCATGAACACTACTAGGTTTCGGGACTTGTGGCGCGCACTCGGAACTAAAAGGCCGTCGAATTCCATGAAATGTGCCGCCGCGGCTAAAGCCTGAGTGGCACCATACTCAAAGGATTCATATCGAGCGACATCTACCCCTAATGAGGCCAGACTGCCGACATCGAGAAATTGCAGCGTCCGCGTCGTTTTGACCCGAATTTTGTGAATGTAGTGATGGAGCCGACTTGGCCAAACTGGTTCGAGCGACAACCGAAATCCAATCTCTGCAAGTGCGCCATCTTTTTCCGAGCTTGTATAGAGGACTTCAGTTGTCGGTCCGGCACTCCATCGACCGCTCGCAACTGACCCTCTGATCGGATCACGTCCGTCTCTGACCACTCGCCAAACGGAGGCGTCGAGATGTATCGGGTCAATCTTCTCTAACGCGTCCAGAATTGTCCGGTCGTGGACACGCTCTTGGCCGCCCATTGTTAAGTATACGATCCTTCGTTGAGACTCTCGATTATCGTCAATACTTCGTCAGTTCGCCCCTCATGTATGAGGTCGATCGCACGTTCTCCACTGAGGAGTCGGTGTCTCGAATAAAGCCAAACCCGAGTTTCTTCAGGGTTATAGAGCTCGGCGAGCCGATCAACCACATAGCGCAAATCGGAAATGAGTAGTTGAGTCTTTGGATGCGGAAGCGACGTTCCCGATGTCCACCGTGACACTGTTGCCGGTGATACCGCCGCGATATTGGCAACATCCGTGCCCTTCAAGCCACCGCGCTCTTTAAGAATATCAATTATTGCGGCTACTGCGCTGGCCATGACTACAGTCCCTGCACGGCGCCGATATTCTTCACGCCGCCCCGAAACCTGACCATCCGAGATCGTGTCTGACCCACGTTTGATTCTTGCAAATCGCCAAGCGCGTCTCGGAGACGAACGAGCCTTTGCTTCGCCTCATTGATCGCTGCCGAGACTTGGTCATCGGCGATTTTCAGTCGGACTGCATGACGTGCAGAACGTACTGCGGGATCAAGGTGACGGAACAGAAAGTGCTCCGCACGTCTGCCCTCGGGTACGCTCGATAAATCGTCAAGTTGCCTGTGGCGTTGGGTCAAGAAGTGCGCGTAGCTATTTTCAATCATATCTTCCCCGCCGTTTGGGCAGCACCGGGTATCGTTGCATCCAAATCGTGACCGACCACCTTTCGTGTCGAAAATCGCGTGAAGTTGATCTTCCTTGAAGTAACGATCCAGTTCGTGGACGTAAGCCCTCGCCGATGCGCCTCCACCTCCGGAAGCGGGCTTCCGCCAATCTCCCGCCTTGAACGTTTCTTTTTGTCCGACGCCATGGCTAATGCCCGCCACAGCTCCGAAGGCCGCAGCCCCCAATCCCACGAATCGTCCCGCTGCCTCAAGTTCCAGCAATTTCCGGTGACCGGTATAGCCGGTGCGGATGAAGCCGGCGATTGGTGGGCTTTGTGGTCGAAGCAAGTGGACGGTTGCGGACATGAGTGAAGCTCCAGGGTTCTTCCAATTAGAGATATCATTTTCGTTCCGCGAAAGCAAATTATGAAACGAAAATGATGTTTATGGAAATAACATAATGATATCTGTGGCTTATGCTGCCCCTGGCTCGGATTACCAAAGCTACGCAAAGAGCGCCACTTGGAGCGGATTCTTGCCGAAGACCACGTCGAATCGGGTGCCCCTGCCGCCCAAATCGCCCGAACTCAATCCCGTCGAAAACATTTGGCAGTTCATGCGCGACAATTGGCTCTCCAACCGAATTTTCCACTCCTATGACGATATCCTCGAT
>JASHUX010000325.1 GCA_030039775.1 Alphaproteobacteria bacterium
GTCCGGTCGATTCTCTCCGCGGGCTCCGACACGACGGTCGTCACCGGCGCGAATCTGATCCGCGCCTTTTGCCAATTCCCGGATCAATGGGACGCGCTGCGCGCCGACCCGGCGAAGCTGCGCAACGCGTTCGACGAGAGCTTGCGCTGGGATTCGCCGTCGCGCATGGCCGGGCGAATCGCGGCGAAGGATGTGGCGATCGACGAATATGTCATTCCCGCCGGGACGCGCACCGGCTTGCTCTTTGCCGCCGCGAATCGCGATCCGCGGAAATGGGACGAGCCCGACCGTTTCGACATCGCGCGCGATCTACGCGGTCATGTCGGCTGGGGTTACGGCGTTCATGCCTGCGTCGGCAAGGTGATGGCGCAGTTGGAGATGGACGCGTTGTTCGGCGCGCTCTTGCAGCATGTGGCGCGGTTCGAAGCTGCGGGCGAGCCCGAATGGTGGATGACGACGATCGGCCACGGCCCCTACAAGCTGCCGGTCCGCCTCACGGCCCCACACTAGACGGCGTGCGCATCCACCGAACCCGCTGAATCACACACTTGTCATGGTGACCTTTTAAGGTGCCCTCTCCGCTGCACGCGGGTCCGCGCGGAGGGAGGCTGTTTGGACACCATCGACGACCCCATCGCCCGGACATTGTCTCGAGCTTCCGGGTTCACCGCGCGATACCAGCGCGTCGCCTTGGTTTTCCAAGGCGGCGGTGCGCTCGGCGCCTATCAGGCCGGCGTTTATCACGCGTTGTCGGAGGCTGGGTGCGAACCCAATTGGGTCTCGGGCGTCTCGATAGGCGCGATCAACGCGGCGATCGTCGGCGGCAACAAGCCGGAAGATCGACTGCCGCGGTTGCGACAATTCTGGGAGTTGGTGTCCGGCCGTAAGATTTGGGCTTACACCCCCGACGGCGACTGGTTCCGTACGTTGCGCAACTACACCAGCGCCATGATGACGATCACGATGGGCCAGCCTGGTTTTTTCGAGCCGCGCCTTCCAGGGCCCTGGTTCGAGCCGGCGGGCGCGGCAGGCGCCACTAGCTATTACGATTCGGCGCCGCTGCGGGACACGTTGGAGAGCCTTGTCGATTTCGATCTGCTCAACAGCGAGCGCATGCGCGTTACGTTCGGCGCCGTCAACGTGCGCTCCGGCAATTTCATTTACTTCGACAATGCCAAGGAGCCGCTGGACGCCAGTCATGTCATGGCGAGTGGCGCCCTGCCGCCGGCGCTGCCCGCGATCAAGATCGCCGGCGAATATTATTGGGATGGCGGTATCGTTTCGAACACGCCGCTGCAATACCTGCTCGAACAGGAAGACAATCTCAGCACGTTGGTCTTCCAGGTTGATTTGTTCAGCGCCCGTGGGTCGCTGCCGCGCGACATGCGCGACGTGATGGGTCGCCACAAGGACATCATGTATTCGAGCCGCACCCGGCAGAACACCGACCAATTCCGCAAGATTCACGCGCTGTATCACCGCTTGGCGCAGGCTTTGGCCAAAGTGCCGCCCGACCAGCGCACGGCGGATGAGGACCAGATGCAGCGCGAATTGTCGGACCTGGCGGCGGTCAACATCGTGCACCTGATCTATCAGCAAAAAAGCTACGAAGGCCACGCAAAGGACTACGAATTCTCCGGCACGTCGGTGCGCGAGCATTGGGAGGCCGGCTACAACGACACGCGGCGCACGCTGCTGCACGAAGATTGGCTCGCGCCGCCGACAACCAAAGACGGCGTCGTGGTGCACGATTTGCATCGCGATGACGACGCGTGAGCATCGACGGAGCCCAACCATGAAAGAAGGCGAGATTCGCGAGCGCGCCTTTGCGATGCCGTTCACCAGCCCGGCCTTTCCGCCGGGACCTTATCGCTTCATCAACCGCGAATTCCTCATCATCACGTATCGGTCCGATCCCGACAAATTGCAGGCGGTCGTGCCGGAGCCGTTGTTGCTGGAAGAGCCGGTGGTCAAATACGAGTTCATCCGCATGCCGGATTCGACCGGCTTCGGCGATTACACCGAGAGCGGTCAGGTGATTCCGGTGTCGTACAAGGGCCGCAAAGGCGGCTACACCCATTGCATGTTTCTGAACGACCATCCGCCGATCGCCGGCGGGCGCGAGCTATGGGGCTTTCCGAAAAAGCTCGCGAACCCGACCCTGCATGACGAGATCGATACGCTGGTCGGCACTCTCGATTACGGGCCGGTGCGGGTCGCGACCGGAACCATGGGCTACAAGCACCGCAACGCCGATCTGCGCGCCGTCCAGGCGGCGCTAGAGGCGCCGAATTTCCTGCTCAAGATCATCCCGCATGTCGACGGCACGCCACGTATCTGCGAGTTGGTCGAATATTACCTCGAAGACATCGACATCAAAGGCGCGTGGACCGGGCCGGCAGCGCTGTCGTTGAGCCCGCATGCTTTGGCGCCTGTGGCCGAGCTGCCGGTCCTCGAGGTCCTATCGGCCGTTCACATCATTTGCGACGTGACCCTCGGCCTCGGAAAAGTCGCTTACGACTATCTGCGTTAGGAAGGAGACCGATCATGCGTTTCGACGGCAAGGTAGCGGTCGTGACCGGTGCCGCCAGCGGCATCGGCAAAGAAATCGCAACCGAATTTGCGCGCGAAGGGGCGAAAGTGGTCATCGCCGACCTCAACCAAGAGGGCGCCGACGCGGTAGCCGACGAGCTCGGCGGCGGGATCCATGCGATCGGGATCGGCATGGACGTCACCGACGAAGCCCAGGTCCAGACCGGCATGGCCCGCGCCATCGAGCATTTCGGCAGTCTCGATATTCTGGTCAGCAACGCCGGCATCCAGACCGTGGCGCCGCTCGAAGATTTCGATTTCAACAAATGGCGTACGCTGTTGGCGATCCATCTCGACGGCGCGTTCCTGACGACGCGTGCGGCGCTACGTCAGATGTACAAACAGAAAAGCGGCAGCATCGTCTACATGGGATCCGTGCATTCGAAAGAAGCGTCGGTGCTCAAGGCGCCCTATGTAACCGCCAAGCACGGTCTGATCGGCCTAGCCAAGGTGGTCGCGAAGGAAGGCGCGGCGCACGGCGTCCGCGCCAACGTGGTGTGCCCCGGCTTCGTCCGCACGCCCTTGGTCGAGAAGCAGATTCCCGAGCAGGCCAAGGAACTTGGCATCACCGAGGAACAGGTCATCAAAAACGTGATGCTGAAGGAGACCGTCGACGGCGAGTTCACAACCGTTCAGGACGTCGCCGCCGCTGTCCTGTTCTTCGCCGGCTTCGAATCGAACGCGCTGACCGGCCAGTCGCTGGTGGTCAGCCACGGCTGGTTCATGCAGTAGAATTTGAGCGGCGAATGTCTGGGAAGCCGTTTCTGCAGATTAGCTAAACGAAGCGGCGCGCCAGCCGCGCCAGTCGCGGCACGAAGGTCGGTCGCAAGAGCCGCGCGTCGTAAAGAGCCATGCGCCGGTCGTTCTCGGCGAGGCAGATGTCGAGCACGTCGCGCGGCTTGACGTCGATGCCCATACCACGATGGCCGGTCGCGGTAAAATTATTGCCGCCGGCGCCGCGCGCGATCATCGCGCGCTGCCAGACGAGACGCGCGAACACGGCGACGCGGCGGATGTCGAACCATAGCTTGCGCCACAACGACAGGCGCGCGCGGTGCCACGCCACCCAATTGCGGAAGAACAAGATGTGGCGCGCTTCTTCCTGAATCACCGGCTCGAAGGTCTCGACGAGTTCGGGCGGAAAGAAGCCGGACCGCTTCGCCAGAGCGAATAGGCCGAAGGAAAAGAAACTGTCGATGCACTCGCTGTAACCGATGGTCATGAAGGCCCATTCGCCGTCGCGCGGCTTGGGGTAATCGGGTTCGGGCCCGAGCGCGATGCCGTAGGCTTGGACGAGATTGTGCAGCACGCGCTTGTGGCGCGCCTCTTCGAACCCGTCCATCTCGATCGCGCGCTTCAAGAGCGGATCGTCGACGCAATCGAGATAGGCCAGCACCTTGACGCTGGCGCGGCCCTCGGTCTGCACCGCCATGTCCCAGATCGGCAGCGACACCAGGCGCTCGCGCGCGTCGTCGTCGAGCTTGGGCCAGTCGAGCACCGCGGGCTTGTAGGGATTGTGGGTGTCGAGCAGCATCGAGCAGAACAGCGCCAGATGCGCCTCGCTGCCGATCTCGATAT
>JASHUX010000326.1 GCA_030039775.1 Alphaproteobacteria bacterium
GGCCGAGACCCGCGTCTCGGAACCGGACAGCCGCGTCAGCGCGTCGCTGCTGCCGTCGTTGCCGCCGCTCGCGGACGATAAGGACTATTACTCCGCCGCTCTCGGTTTGTTGGTGCGGCTGGCGCTGAGCGAGACGAACTAGGAAGCGCGCGCGATCAGCTTGTCGACGGTCGGATGCGCCGATTGCGGCGTCAACTCGGCGGCGCCGCTGACATCGCCGATCAGGGTCTTGGCTTGGCTCATCGCGGCCTCGCGCTGTGCTGTGGTCATGTCGCGATAAAGCGCGACGCGCTTCGCTGTGGCGGCGCGGTCACCCTCTTCTTCCGCCAAGCGATACCAGGCGAAGGCCTGAACCGGATCGGCGGCGACGCCGTCGCCGGCGGCATAGAGCCCCCCTAGCGCGAACTGTGCCTGGCTTATGCCGTGGCGCGCCGCGCGTTCGTACCACATCGCCGCGAAGGCGGCGCTGCGCGGAACGCCGACGCCGTCTTGATAAGCGGCGCCGATACGATATTCGGCGCCAGGAAAGCCGCCGGCCGCCGCGTTCATGAACAGGATGGCGGCACCGATCGGGTCGCGCTTCACGCCCAAGCCGTCTGCGGTCAACACCGCAAGATCGTATTGCGCCTCGAGCGAACCGCTTTTGGCGGCGGCCTCGAACCAGTGTGCCGCGCCGGCATAATCCGGCTTGGCGTCGCGACCGTTGGCAAGTTGCAGCCCCAAACGGATCTGCGCATCGGTATCGCCGGCCACGGCGCGGGCTTGAAGATCGGAAATTGCAGCGGCGGCACGTCCGCCCGCCGTCACCAGTCGGTCGAGCCGCTGCACCAACTCGCCACCGCTTGTCACGCCGAGACCGAACAGGACGAAGAACACGGTCGCGGCCACCAGCAAGACCCGTCCGGTGCTTGGCGAGGCGCGCGTCGGCACAATGCGAGGGGACAGCGGCATGCGCGGCGCGTCATCGCGCGGCCGGTGCATCTCCGTCAACGGCGGCAGCCGTCGATCCTCGGCAAACCGCGGCGCAGACGGCGGCTCGTCGAATGCGGCGTCGTCCAGCTCGTCCGCCAGATCGAACTCGTCATCCGACAGCCGGATGGGCGCTTCGTCTTCAGGCGCCGCTTCGAGTTCGGGCTCCGGCTCGGTGCGCGGCGGAGACGGCACCACGACGCTCGGCGGCGCCGCCGTTGCCGTCCGTTCGGACGCAGCGACCGTCAGCCATTTGAAGACGAGCGCGCCGCCCCGCGAGCCCGTCATCCGCACCTGCATCCGCCCGTCGGTCGACAACCGATGCAGCGTGTCGGAATAGAAACCCTCGAGTACGAACGGCAGGTGATCGAGCCGCTTTTCGAACGGCCACGGCGTGCGGTGCTCGAACACGATCGTGTCTTGGCGATCGAGCACGGCGACCCAGCCCCAGTCGAGAATCGACAAAGCGCGATTGATCGCGGGTTCGAACTCGTCGCGAACCGACGGCAGCGGCGACAGTAACTCCCGGCTCATGCGCGATCCGACTTTGCGGAGCAAGGTCTCCGCGCGACGCGAACCTTGCCGCTCCTCGATTTCGCGCGCCAAGGCCGCCAGCGCGTTCACCCAATTCACGGCGCGCCGTTCCGGCACCAGTCCCCGGGCTTCGTCAACCGTATCGTGGCCGGCTCCCAGACCGCCCGTATCGCGGATCATTTTCTCGAACTCAGCGAGAATGCGATCGCCGTTCATGTCGTCCAACGGTGCCATCGAACCGATGCTCCCCTTTTTCATTCCGCGATCCGGCGCGGCCCTGTGCCGGGCCGCCGGTCAGCCGGATCGCGCACCCACTAGTACGTGTCGAATTTCTTCTTCAGGTAGACCAACAAAGTCTGCTCGTTGTAGTCGTAGGAATTGTCGGCCTGGAAGGCGGCACCCAACACCAGGAGCGGGGCGACCTCGTACTCCGCCTTGGCGGTAAAACCGTAGAGCGCGGTCGTCACGTTCTGACCGGGGAAAATCGCCGGGCCGCCGCTTGAATCGGTGGCGATGGCCTGCAACGCCGGATCCAGCGGGAAGTAAGGCTCCGATTTCTGGTTGAACTCCATCGCGCCGACCTGTCCGCCGATCGAATAACTCAAGTGGCCCCACTTGCCACTGTATTCGATCGGCACCGTGGCCTCGAACGCGGTCTGCGGGCTCCAGTAACCGCCGTTACCGAAGGTTACGAAATCCTCGTTTCGTTCGTAGGCTTGGCCTTGCAGGTTGATGCCGACCTTCAGCGCGCCGCTTTCGGTGCGGTAGAACCGCCAATACGCACCGCCGCCCGCGTCTACCATATAGTTCGAGGCGACGTGCCGACCGTCCAGGAACCCGACCGTCGCGTCCGCGTAAATGCCGGTGCGGCCGTTGTCGTATCCGACGTCGAAGCGGCCGCCGGTTTTGGTCACGCCGCCCCAGGTCTGCCCGGACAGTGGATCGCGGACGCCGGCATAGGACACCAGAGTGTCCATCACTGGATCGCGGAAGCCGGTCAGCTTGACCGAAGTCTGGTTGTCGAGCGGAATGGTCCACACACCATGCCCGATGATATTAGGCACCGGCATACCGATCGGCGTGGTCCCGACATCGCCCGCAAGATCCGTCATCGTATACCCGATGTCGAGCCCGACGCCTTGCGAGCTGCCCTGGAAGATCGGCGCCGACGTCGCCGTCTGTGGGAGTGTTGCATTGGTCCCGAAGCGCCGGAACACCCCTGGATCCGTATTGTTGAGCGAGCCGGATGTGGCCGCGGCCGGGTCGGCCTGCAGCGTCAGCATGCCAGGACCGATGCGCGCGCCGCCGGTGATCGGCAGCTGAAGCATGGAGAACTGGTACAAGCCGGCCTCGCCTTCGACGTTGCGGAACGTGATGCCGCCGGAAACGTAAGGCCGCAGCGGATCGCGTACTTCCTCAAGCTGATCGGCCACTTGCTGCGCGAGTTGCTGATCTTCGGTCGCAGCGGCGGTGACCACAACGGGCCCGCCGATCTCCGGCACCGGATAGGCCGGATTGTTGCCGTAGGTCGGTGCCGCCTGATACGTCGAATAATAGACCTGGTTCGGCGGCGCCGGGCGCGTCACGGGGGAGAAGTAGTCGCTGTTGGCGTCGCGATAATGTTCGCTGTAGCGATCATGCGGCTCAAACGGATTGCCGCCGACATAGTTGACTTCGGATAGATCCCCATATTGCTCGGGCGCGATCCAGATGTCGCCGTTGCGGCGCGCGAGCTCGGCTTGGGCCTTGCCCAATTCCGCGAGAGCCGTCTCGTTGTCGCCCTCGGCGCGCGCCAATTCCGCCGCCAACAGATGGAGCCGCGGATCGTCGGGTGCCGCATACATGCCCTGATTCAACAAGAGATGGGCGCGGTCGTAATCGCCCACCACGATAGCCGCCGTGATGATTTCGCGACGCGCGTCCATGTTCGACGGGTCGGCCCGTAGAATGCGGGTGTAGATGTCGATCGCGTCTTCGTGACGTCCGGCGCTTTCATAGATGCGGGCCAACGCGGCAAGTACCGTCGCGTCACGCGATATCGCCAATTCCGGCGCGAGCCGGTCGTAGGCGCCGGCGTAGTCGCCCTTGAGCCGCGCCTGATCCGCCAGCTTGATCGAGAGACCGCGATGCAGATCGGCGACCCGCGATTGTTGCGCCGGCCGAAGCTGGCCGGACTGAAGATCGATGGCGTGCATCACCGATACCAGCTCGACGGTCGCGCCGACGCGCAGCAACACGCCCGCATATTGGATCTGGCCATCGAGGTTCGGATTGGCGCCCAGCGCCGCGCGCATGGCGTTCACGGCATGTTGGGAATCGCCGATATCGACATAAGCGTCGGCGGCGACTCCGACAACGCCAATATTCCCGTTCGCGCCGGCGATGATGCCATCGAGGATGCGATGCGCTTCCGCAAGCCGGCCGGTCCGTGCCAGGTACACAGCCTGACGCGCATCGCTCTCGGCTATCCATTGATGGGACATGGTCGCGAAATCGGAGATCACGGTCGTGGGCGGAACCGCTCGCGCCAATTGCGCGGCCCGTCGATAGTCGCCGCGCTCGCCGTACCAGATCGCAGCCGCGGCCAACGTTTCGCCGGACGGATGCGGGTTGGCGAGCATGGCGTCGATGACACGGCCAGCGCCGGCCGTATCGCCGGTGCGCAACAGCAGGCGCGCATAATCGAGCTTGAACCACGGATTTTCAGGATCGCGCGTCATCGCGTCCCGGTAAGCCGCCATCGCGCCGCGAATATCGCCGCGATTGAGGGCCGCACGCGCTTGTTCGGCCAGCCCCGCCGCCTGCTGCCGCGCCAAGTCGACCGGCGACAGAACCGGCGGACCACCGCCGCCACCTGCACCGATATTCGCCACGAAATGCCGGGCCTC
>JASHUX010000327.1 GCA_030039775.1 Alphaproteobacteria bacterium
GATGGCGCCGTCGCCGCTGAAGCATGCGGCGATCAGCGCGCCGCCAAACCCGGCGCCGCCGTCGAGCGATACCGCGTGGGCGCCCCGTTTCAGCCCCAAATGCTGCCGGTCGAAGCCGCGAACGACGCGCGCGAATTCCGGGATCGGCTCGTCCAGCGCTAAGAGATCCAAACCGCCACCCCACCACAGGACGTCGCTCTGTAGTTCGAGCGGCTTGCCGGGATCGTAGCCGGCATGGACGAAGAGGAGCGCGCCGTCATCGGTGCGTGCTGCGTGGCGAATATTGCCGAAAAAGGCCCGGTGCCCCGGGCGCGCGTCGACCGCGGCACGCAGCTGGCCGGTCCAGCGCGTCACCGCCATGACGCCTTCGCGCATCGCAGCCTCGGCCTGGCGCGGCGCCATGCCGTAGGCGACCAGGCTTTGCTCCGCACCGTGTTCCAGCATCCATCGGAACACCGGTTTCGGGTCGGCCGAAAATTGCAGTTGCGTCAGCTTGTGCCAGACCTCTTCCTGCCAGCCGCGCAAAAAGACGATATCGCCGGGAAAAGTTCGCGGTTGCGCAATGAAGCCGCGGCGGAATGCGATCAGCCGATCGATTGTGCCGCCGACATCGGCGCCGTAGCCGAGATAATTGCCGAGAAACACGACCCTGTCGCCGAAGTCGAGCCGGGCCGCGATGCCGTCCAGCACGCGCCCCAGGCGCTGCGCCTCGCCATGAATCGCGGCGACCGCCCACACCCGGCGCCAGCGCCGCAACGTGGCGAAGATCGCGCTGTCGCAGGGCGGCGGTGTCGTCACCCGGTATGCCCAAAAACAAACATCCCCGACGAGACTAGCCCATCGGGGATGTCGCTGTTCAGTCGGAAACGACGTTAGGCCACGCTCAGCATCTGCTCGAGCCGCTTGGTCGCGACGTCCTCGCCGATCTTTTCGACCGCGGCGAATTCACGCACCAACCGGTCCATCGCCGCCTGATAGATCTGCCGCTCGCTGTACGATTGTTCGGGCTGACCGACATTGCGGTAAAGATCGCGCACCACCTCGGCGATCGAGGCCGGGTTGCCGGAATTGATCTTGGCCTCGTATTCCTGGGCGCGACGGCTCCACATCGTGCGCTTGGCGCGCGACCGGCCCTTCAACCGAGTCAGCGCGGCGTCCATCTCCTTGCGGGTCGATAGGCGGCGCAGGCCGGACAACTTCGCCTTCGCTAACGGCACGCGCAGGGTCATGCGGTCCTTATCGAAATGCACCACGAATAGGCTCAAACGATGACCGGCAATCTCCTGGGTCTCGACGCCGACGATCTTGCCGACGCCATGGGTCGGATAGACCACAAGGTCGCCTTTTGAAAAATCACGCTTTTCCGGCATATGACCTCTCTTAACTGCGGCGCCTAGAGACGAGCAATCGTGTACTAACCCACTCATCCAAAACGGAATTTCGCGAGTTAGTCGGACTACCCGGACGCCTTTTCAACCTGGAGGCGCGGCGAGCGCAGCGCCACGCATTATGTAACATATCTGGGGGTAAATTTCCAGAGGAAGGGTTATGCGCGCCAAGCGGGGCTGATCACAAGTCCTTGAAAAAATTAACGCTTTGGCGGATTCGGATCGAAATGCTTGGCGAATTTATCGGGCACGCCATCCCACTCCTCGGCATCGGCGGGCGGGGTGCCTTTTCGGGTGATATTGGGCCACGCCTGCGCGTATTGCCGGTTCATCTCGACCCATCGTTCCGCGTCCGGTTCGCTATCGGGCTTGATCGCTTCGGCCGGGCACTCGGGCTCGCATACGCCGCAATCGATGCATTCATCCGGATGGATGACGAGCATGTTCTCGCCTTCGTAGAAGCAGTCCACCGGACAGACTTCGACACAGTCCATGTACTTACATTTGATGCAGGCTTCGTTGACGATATACGTCATGGGGTTCCGCGACGGGATTGGGGAGACGTTACGCGTTAGCTAGCATGCACGTTTAGGGGGTTCAACCCCAGGCGCATTATGGCTTTGCCGGCATTACCGCTTGCCCTAAATTGCGACGCAGTCAGTTCAGGAGCGGTCGATGGCCGAAGCAAAGAAAAAAGCCGGATTGGTGGTGAGCGCCCATGCGGCGGATTTCGTTTGGCGCGCGGGCGGCGCCGTCGCCCTTTACGCCGAGCGCGGCTACCGCATCGTCATCGTGTGCTTGAGCTTCGGCGAGCGCGGCGAGAGCGCCAAGATGTGGCGCGAGCAGGGCATGACGCTGGAGAAGGTGCAGAAGGCGCGGCGCGAGGAGAGTCGGGCGGCGGCCGAACTTCTCGGCGGCGAGATCGTCGATTTCGGCCTGCAAGACTACCCGATGCGCGTCGGCGAAAAGGAGCTGTTCCAGCTCGCCGACATCTATCGCGATATCCGGCCGGAGTTCGTCCTGACCCATTCGATGGAAGATCCCTACAATTACGACCACCCGCTGGCCGCGAACGTGGCGCAGGAGGCGCGCATCATCGCGCAAGCCTGGGGCCACAAACCCCACACCCAGCCGCCGATCGGCGCGCCGCCCGTGTTCCTGTTCGAGCCGCACCAGACCGAGCAATGCAATTGGAAGCCGCAGCTGCTGCTCGACATTACCCCGGTGTTCGAGAAGAAGCGCAAAGCGTTCGAGCTGATGGCGGCGCAGGAATATCTCTGGGATTACTACACGCGCGTCGCGCTCAACCGCGGCATTCAGGCGTCGCGCAATTCCGGCAAGGCGCACATCAAATACGCCGAGGCCTATATGCGCATATTCCCGACCGTCACCGACGAGTTCGACAAGGTTTGATGCCGCTTTTGTAACCGAGGGAGGAACCGATGCCCGACGCCGCCGGCCAGTCGACGCTCAACGTCGCCGAGATGCGCAAGAAGATCCGCGCCATCGGCGTGGAGATCACGCCCGAGAATCTCGGCGCGGCAATGAAGCTCTATAAGCAATATCACGGCGCCGAGCCCTATCCTGGCGTCAAGGTCACGCGCGACATCGCCTATGGGCCGGACAAGGAGCGCAACCTGCTCGACCTGTTCCTGCCGGCCGCGGGCGGCAAGGACCTGCCGGTGCTGGTTTATCTCCATGGCGGCGGTTTCGTGCAGGGCAATCGCAAGAGCCCGGACTTCCCCTATTACGACAACGTCATGACCTGGGCGGTGCGGAACGGCATGGCCGGCGTCAACATGACCTATCGCTTGGCGCCGAAGAACAAGTGGCCCTCCGGCAACGAGGATGTCGCCAACGCCGTCCGCTGGATTCAGAAGAACGCCGCCGCGCACGGCATGAACGCCAAGCGCATTTTCCTCATGGGGCAATCGGCGGGCGCGAGCCAAGTGGCGCAGTACATCGCGCACAAGCAGTTCCATCCCGAAGGCGGCCACGGCATCGCCGGCGGCCTAATCATCTCGGGCATTTTCGAGCCGAACAACAAAGCTTATTTCGGCGAGGATCAGTCGAAATGGCCGAGCATGTCGGCGATGCCGGGCCTGGTTGCCACCGACGTGCCGCTCCTGGTCACGGTCGCGGAAAACGATCCGCCAATGTTCGAGAAGAACGCGATGATGCTGCTGAACGCGCTCTATGAGCGCGACAAGCGCATCCCGTGGTTCCAGCGTATGTGGGGCCACAACCACATTTCGGCGATGCTGCATGTCGGCGTCGAGCCGGAAGACCAGCTCGGCGGCCTGATCCGAGATTTCATCGCCATGCACTGAACCTATCGTGAGGGCGGCGCTTCACGCCTGGCAATTTTGGGCCGTCCTCTCGGCGGTGTTCGCCGCGCTGACCGCGATCTTCGCCAAAGTCGGGGTCGAGACGATCAACTCCGACTTCGCCACGTTCATCCGGACGCTGGTGATACTGGCCATCGTCGCGGTGATCCTGGCGATGTCGAACGCGTTTCAGCCGCTCGGATCGATCTCAACCAAGACCTACGTGTTTCTGATTCTGTCCGGGTGCGCGACCGGTGCGTCGTGGCTGTGTTACTTCCGCGCGCTGAAATTGGGGCCGGTGGCGCAGGTCGCGCCGATCGACAAGCTCAGCGTCGTGCTGGTGGCGATTTTCGGCGTGGCGTTTCTTGGCGAGCGGCTCGACCTCAAAGGCTGGGCGGGCGTGTTGTTGATCGCGGGCGGTGCGCTGGTCCTCGCTTTCCGCCGCTAAGCGTTAGTGCGCCTCGTCCCAGTTCTGGGCCATGCCGGTTTCGACGACTAGCGGCACCGCCAATTCCAACACCGGCAGGGGCGCGCCCTCCATGACCTCTTTGACCAGCGCGGCGGTGCGGTCGCCTTCTTCTTTCGGTGCCTCCAGCACCAGCTCGTCATGGACCTGAAGCAATAGTTTGGCGCGCAGCCCCGCATCGGCGATGGCGCGCGGCAGGCAGATCATCGCACGCAGGATAATGTCGGCGGCCGAGCCTTGAAGCGGTGCGTTGATTGCTTCGCGCTCAGCGTAGGCACGATGCATCGCGTTGGTGTCGCGAATGCCCGGGATATGGCAGCGCCGCCCCAGCAGTGTCTCGACATAGCCCTTGTCGCGGCATTCCACCTTCATCCGGTTCATGTAGTCGCGGATGCCGGGGAAACGCTCGAAATAGCGCTTGATGTAGTCGGCGGCCTCGGCCTGCGACACTTGGATGCGCTGCGCCAAGCCGAACGCGCTCATGCCGTAGAGGATGCCGAAATTGATCGCCTTGGCGCGGCGGC
>JASHUX010000328.1 GCA_030039775.1 Alphaproteobacteria bacterium
CGAGAGCGCGTATCTCGACCGCTTCCCAATGACTCCCGAGCAAAAAAAGGCAATCCTCGACCGTAATTGGGATGAGATGCTGCGCCTCGGCGGCAACATCTATTACACATCGAAGCTGGCCGCGACCGACGGGCTGACGTTCCAGAACATCGCCGCGATCATGACCGGCTCGACGCAAGAGGATTATGCCAAGATGATGCTGGCGGGCGGGCGCCCGCCCCAAGGCAATCGCAGCAAATCGGACTGGAAGAAAAAATAACATGGCCAGAATCATTGCCGGCGTCACCACCTCGCACGTGCCCGCCATCGGCGCGGCGATCGACCGCAAGGCGACCCAGGACGCGTACTGGAAACCGCTGTTCGACGGCTACGAATTCTCGAAGAAATGGATGAAGGAGACGGCGCCCGACGTCGTCATCCTGGTCTATAACGACCACGCCTCGGCGTTCTCGCTCGAGGTGATTCCGACCTTTGCCTTGGGTTGCGCCGAGCGTTTCCCGATCGCCGACGAAGGCTGGGGCCCGCGGCCCGTACCCGAGGTCATCGGCCATCCCGATCTCGCCTGGCATATCGCGCAATCGACCATCCTCGACGAGTTCGACATCACCATCGTCAACAAGATGGAGGTCGATCACGGCCTGACCGTGCCGCTGTCGCTCCTATGCGGCGAGCCGAAGGAATGGCCGTTCAAGGTCGTACCGCTGTGCGTCAACGTCATCCAATATCCGCCGCCCACCGGGCATCGCTGCTTCATGCTCGGCAAGGCGATCCGCAAGGCGGTCGAAAGCTTCGACGATAATCTCCGCGTCGTGGTGTGCGGCACCGGCGGCATGTCGCACCAGCTCCAGAGCGCGCGCGCCGGCTTCATCAACAAGGAATTCGACAAGCGCTTCCTCGACGCGATGGGGCCGCACCCCGAGGAGCTGGTGAAGATCGATCCGCTCACCTATCTGCGCGAGGCGGGGTCCGAGGGCATCGAGCTGGTGATGTGGCTCGTCATGCGCGGCGCGCTCGACGACGACGCCAAGGAAGTTTATCGCTTCTATCGCGTGCCTGCGTCGAACACGGCGTGCGGCCACATGATCCTGGAAAATCCCCGGGCCATCGGAAGGAAGAAGGCGGCGTGAAGGTAGCGCTGGCGGGGCAGGGGGCGTTCGGCATCCGGCATCTCGAGGCGCTGGCGAAGATTCCGGGCGCGGAAGTGATCTCGCTGGCCGGCGGCCGTCCTGCCTCGACCGAGGAAGTCGCCAAGAAGTGGAAAATTCCGCACTGGACCGGCGATCTCAAGGAGTCGCTGAAACAGCCGGGCCTCGACGCGGTGATCCTCGCCAGCCCGACGCAGATGCACGCCGACCAGGCCGAACTGTGCATGCGCGCCGGAAAGCACGTGCTGATCGAGATTCCGATCGCCGACAGCCTGGCCGATTCCGAACGAATCCTAAAGGTCCAACAGGAAACCGGCGTGGTCGCGATGGCGGGTCACGTCCGCCGCTTCAACCCCAGCCACCAATGGGTCCACAACAAGATCGAGGCGGGCGAGTTCAAGATCCAGCAAATGGACGTGCAGACTTATTTCTTCCGGCGCACCAACATGAACGCGAAGGGCGAGCCGCGAAGCTGGACCGACCATCTGCTCTGGCATCATGCCTGCCACACGGTCGATCTGTTCCAATACCAGACCGGCGAGGCGCCGAGCATCGCGCACGCCGTGCAAGGGCCGCTGCACCCCGAGCTCAAGATCGCGATGGACATGTCTATCCAGCTTAAAGTGCCGTCGGGCGCGATCCTGACTTTGTCGCTGTCGTTCAACAACAATGGGCCGCTCGGCTCGTTCTTCCGCTATATCGGCGACACCGGCACCTACAAAGCGGTCTACGACGATCTAGTCGACGGCTACGACAAGCCGATCGACGTGTCCCATGTCGATGTCTCGACCAACGGCATCGAGCTCGAGGACCGCGAGTTCTTCGCCGCCATCAAGGAAAAGCGCGAGCCCAACTCCAGCGTGCGCCAGGTCCTCGACTGCATGCGCACGCTCGACAAGTTGGAGCGCGAGCTGAACCGCGGCTAGCCTCCGGCGCGACGCGCCTTTATCATTTCTGGCAATGCTCTTGGGGCTTGCCATCCGCGATCTGGTGCTGATCGACCGGCTCGATTTATTGTTCGGGCCGGGCCTGTGCGTGCTCTCGGGCGAGACCGGCGCCGGCAAATCGATTCTGCTCGACGCGCTGGGATTGGCGCTGGGCCTGCGCGCCGAAAGCGGCCTGGTCCGCGCCGGCGCCGCGCAGGCGGTGGCGACGGCGGAGTTCGCGCTGACCGCCCGCGACCCGGTCCGCGCCGTGCTCGCCGAAGCGGGGTTGGAGGCAGGCAGCGACCGGCTGGTATTGCGCCGCGTGGTCGGCGCCGACGGCCGCAGCCGCGCCTTCATCGACGACCAACCGGCGAGCGTCGGATTGTTGAGCCGGATCGGCGACATGCTGGTGGAGGTCCACGGCCAGTTCGACCGCCACGGCCTGCTCGATCCCGCGACGCATGGCGAGACGCTGGACGCGTTCGGCAACTATCCCGACACGCTGGCAGCGCTGCGCAACGCGTGGCAGGCATGGCGCGCCGCCGCCGCGACCCGCGCCGAGGCGGAAGCCGCGCAGGCCAAGGCGCGCGCCGAAGAGGCGTGGCTGCGCCACGTCCGCGACGAGATCGCGGCGCTCGATCCCAAGCCCGGCGAGGAAAGCGAGCTGGCGCAGCAGCGCGCCATCATGGGCAACCGCGAGCGCATCGCGGAGGCGCTCAACACCGCGTTCGCGGCGTTGTCGGGCGAGGGCGGCGAACGCGCCATCCACGCGGCCTCGCGGGCGCTCGAGAAAATCCGCGACAAGACCGGTGCGCGGCTCGACGCCGCGCTGGCCGCGCTCGAACGCGCCGCCATCGAAACGGCGGAGGCGACGGCGCAACTCGAATCCGCGTCGCGCGATCTCGGCGGCGACGCGCGCAGCCTCGAAGCGGTCGAGGAGCGGCTCTTCGCGTTGCGCGGCCTCGGCCGAAAGCACAACGTCCCCGTCGATGCGCTCGCCGATCTCGGTGCGGACGTCGCCGCGAAACTCGCGCTGATCGAGGATGGCGGCGAGACGCTGGCGAAGCTCCAACGCGCTGAGGCGGACGCAAAGAAAACCTATCGCGCCGCCGCCGACACAATCTCTGCGAAGCGCAAGGCCGCGGCCCAGTCGCTGGACAAGGCGGTGATGAAGGAATTGCCGCCCTTGAAGCTCGAGGCGGCACGCTTCGCGACGGCACTGACGCTGCTCGACGAGGCCGAGTGGAGCGAGCACGGCGCCGAGCGCGTGCGGTTCGAGGTCGCGACCAACAAGGGCGCGCCGCTTGGTCCGCTGGCGAAGATTTTATCGGGCGGCGAGCTGTCGCGCTTCATGCTGGCGATCAAGGTCGTGCTGGCGCGCGCCATGCCGGCTGCGACACTTGTGTTCGACGAGGTCGATAGCGGCATAGGCGGCGCCACGGCGGCGTCGGTCGGCGACCGGCTGCGCCGCCTCGCCGAGGATCGGCAGATTCTAGTGGTGACCCATTCGCCGCAAGTTGCGGCGCTGGGGCAGGATCACTGGCGCGTCGAGAAGTCGCGCCGCGGCAGCGCCACGATCACGACGGCGCAGCGGCTTGACGCGGAGGCGCGCCGCGAGGAGATCGCGCGCATGCTCTCGGGCTCGGCGGTGACGGCGGCGGCGCGGGCGGCGGCGGAATCGCTGATGGCGGCGACGCGGGCATGAGCCGCGCCAAGGGCAAAAGCAAGGCGTCGCCCGAGCCGCGCGGCGTCACCGATATGACCGAGGACGACGCGAAGGTGGAGCTGAAGCGCCTCGCCGACGCGATCGCGCATCACGACAAGCTCTATCATCAGCAAGACGCACCGGAGATTTCCGACGCCGACTATGACGCGCTGCGCCGGCGCAACAACGAGATCGAGGCGCGTTTCCCGGAGCTGATCCGCGCCGATAGTCCCAACCGCCGTGTCGGCGCGGCGCCGTCGCAGACTTTCGCCAAGGTCGTCCACGCCAAGCCGATGCTGTCGCTGGACAATGCCTTCGACGAAGACGACGTCCGCGCGTTTTTTCAGAAAATGAAAAATTTTCTCCGCCTCGACACCGAGAGTCTGGCGCTCACCGCGGAGCCGAAGATCGACGGACTTTCGATGAATCTGCGTTACGAACGCGGCGAATTCGTGCAGGGCGCCACGCGCGGCGACGGCGAGACCGGGGAGGACGTCACCGCGAATCTCCGCACCATCCGCGAGATTCCGCCTCGGTTGCGCGGCAAGGGCTGGCCCGATCTGCTCGAGGTGCGCGGCGAGATCTACATGGACCGCAAGGGTTTCTTCGCGCTGAACGCCGAGCGCGAAACGGCCGGCGAGCCGGTGTTTGCCAATCCGCGTAACTCGGCGGCCGGCTCCGTACGCCAGCTCGATCCCGCGATCACCGCGTCGCGGCCGCTGCATTTTTTCGCGTATGCCTGGGGCGAGATCAGCGACGAGTTCGCGACGACGCATTGGCAGGCGCTCGAAAAATTCCGCGCCTGGGGCTTCACCGTCAATCCGCTGTCGAAACTCTGTCACGGCGTCGACGAGCTGCTGGCGTTCTACCGCTCGGTCGGGTCGGAGCGCGCCGAGCTGCCCTACGATATCGACGGCGTGGTCTACAAGGTCAACGACCTCAAGCTCCAGGAGCGTCTCGGCTTCGCCGCCCGCGCGCCGCGCTGGGCGATCGCGCACAAATTTCCCGCCGAGCAAGGCCAGACGGTGATCAACGACATCAAGATCCAGGTCGGCCGCACCGGCAAGCTGACGCCGGTGGCCGAACTGGAACCGCTCACCATCGGCGGCGTCGCGGTACGGCGCGCGACGCTGCACAACGAGGACGAGATCAAGCGCCTCGACGCGCGGATCGGCGACACGGTCGTGGTGCAGCGCGCCGGCGACGTGATTCCGCAGATCGTCGCGGTGGTGAAAGAGCGCCGGCCGCGCGGCGTGAAAGAATATGTCTTTCCGCACCGTTGCCCCGAATGCAACAGCCTCGCCGTGCGCGAGCCGGGTGAGGCGGCGACCCTCTGCACCGGCGGCCTGATCTGTCCGGCGCAAGCGGTCGAGCGGTTGAAGCATTTCGTGTCGCGCGACGCGTTCGATATCGAAGGCATGGGCGACAAGCACATCGCCGCGTTCTGGGAAGAGGGCACGATCAAGAGTCCGGCCGACATCTTCCGCCTCAACTACGGCGCGATCGCCGAACGCGAGGGCTGGGGCGAGTTGAGCGCGCAAAATCTGAAACGCGCCATCGACGCGCGCCGCCGCATCGCCCTCGACCGCTTTATCTTCGCGCTCGGCATTCCGCAGGTGGGGCAGGTCACGGCGCGGCTCTTGGCGCGGCATTATCGCGGCTTCAAGCATTGGCGCGAGGCAATGACCGCGGCAAAGGATCACGACAGCGAGGCCTGGGTCGAGCTCAACAACATCAACGGTATCGGCGAGGACACCGCGGCCGACATTGTCGGCTTCTTCGCCGAGAAACATAACCAAGCGATCCTCGACGACCTGAATACCGAGATCGACGTCGAGGACTATGTCATCGCGGCGCCGGTCGCCTCCGCCATCGCCGGCAAAACCGTGGTGTTCACCGGTTCGATGGAGACCATGTCGCGCGGCGAAGCCAAGTCGCGCGCCGAGGCGCTGGGCGCCAATGTCGCCGGCAGCGTGTCGAAAAAGACCGACTATGTCGTGATTGGCGCCGACGCCGGCTCGAAAGCGGCGAAAGCGGCAGCGCTCGGCGTCACGATCCTCACCGAAAAGGAATGGCTCGCCCTCATCGGTGCATCATAACCGATCGATCGGATTTG
The DNA here is from genome assembly GCA_030039775.1 of Alphaproteobacteria bacterium. Classification (GTDB taxonomy): domain Bacteria; phylum Pseudomonadota; class Alphaproteobacteria; order ATCC43930; family CGMCC-115725; genus JAATGI01. Next base: position 5,893 of record JASHUX010000328.1, read on the forward strand.
TTGCTGCCGCTATTTTTCGCGGCAGAACTTGTAGTCGTGGCCGTGTTGCTGGAGCTGGCTTTCGGCATATTGCTGAAAGCCTTCGCCGGACATCGTGTCGGCGGTGGCGAGGAACTGCACCGCGACCGAGCAGACTTGATTGATGTCTTGCGTGCCGGTGCGCAGCGCCGCTTCGTTCGCGAGATGAGTCATGAAGGCGTCGAGCTTCGATTGGGCGCTGCCGCCGCCGGTGCGGCGGTAATGCTCTTTCAGCAACTCCTGGAATTTCACCAACTCGGAGCGGTTCCGCAGCTGGAACCGGTCGTAGGTTTCGTTCCGGCAGGTGTCGCTCATCACCATGATTTCGGTGGTGTAGCGGATCGCCTGGTCGGCGACCGCTTCGGCATGGCGATAACACGCGGTCGCCGCCGCGTTGGCGACCGATCCCCCACATAACAACAGCGCAAGCGCCGCCGCAGCGACCCGCATGCGTTCCTCTCCCGCTCGTCTCAAAGCATTAGGCTAGGCCTAAACCATGGCGGCGCCGCGATCAAGAAAAGACGCGACTCAGAGCGCCGTCGCGGCGCGCCTGCGGCGGAGCCGGCGGACGATAAGCGCCGCCACAAGCAGCGCCGCCAACACGGCGAGCGCCGCCACCCGGAATTGTTGCGCGTCGGCGCCCAGCGCCTTGTGCATC
>JASHUX010000329.1 GCA_030039775.1 Alphaproteobacteria bacterium
TCGTCAGCATTTCCAGCGGCGGCAGGCCGGAATTGGCGAGCGGCTGGCTGCCGATCGCGATAAAGACGCCGTTCGGATCGTCCTGCATCCGGCGGGCCATGCCCATCTGCTCCGCGACGTCCTGCGTCTGGACGCTGCATTGAATGCCGACCGTCTGCAGATAGAGCGCCACCGCTTCGGCGGTTTCGCGGAAACCGTAGAAACTGCCCGTCAAATAGTAGAGCGGCATCGCGAAGCCGTCGGGATAACCGGCCTCGGCAAGCAGTCGCTTGGCCCCGGCGGGATCGTAAGGATAGGGCTTCATCGCCGGATCGTAGCCGGCCTCGCCGGGCGCCAGGCGCGGATAGCGTTCCGGCACGCCTTGAAAGAGGTTCTTGACGATGGCGTCGCCGTCGATCGCCATGGCGATGGCGAGGCGCACGCGGCGATCGTGCCATGGCGTCTTCGGATTGAGCGTGTCGAAGTCGAGCGCGACGGTCGGATTGGCCGGCAACTTGGCGATATGGAAGCCGGCCTGGCGCAGGGTCGCGACTTGCGTGTAAGGCGCGTCCATCACTAAGTCAACCTCGCCCGATTTGAGCTTGTTGACGCGGGTTTCGTCGTCTTTGACGAAATAAATCCGCGCCGCCCGGATCTGCGGCTTTTTGCCGTAATAGCCGTCGAAAGCGGCGAGATCGAGATATTGGCCACGCTTATAATCGACGACGCGATACGGGCCGAGACCGCTCGGATGCTCGACGAATTCGCGCTCGCCCACCCGATCGTAATACGCTTTCGACGCGAGGAACCATTCGGCGCCGGCAAAGAAATTGACGTCGGGCGCGTTGAAGTCGAAGCGCGCCGTGTACCGGTCCAACGCTTCGACCTTATCGATGAAGCGGGTGTGACGCTTCAAGGATGGCGCGTGCGCGGTGACGCGCGCGATGCTGAAAACCACATCGTCGGCCGTTAATTCGTCGCCGCTGTGGAATTTGATGCCGGGGTGGACATGGAACGTGATTTGTTTGGCGTCGGAGCTGACGGCCCAGTCGGCGACCGTCGGCATGACCGAACCATCCGGCTGGAAGCCCCACAGCATCTCCTCGACATTGCGCAGCACCGCCGACGACGGCGGGCGGTACTTCACGCTGGTCATGTCGAGCGCCTCGGGCTCGTCAAGCATGGCCGCCGTGAAACGATCCGCCGACTGGGCATGCGCCACGCCGGGCGCGGCCATGCATGCGGCGACGAGGATGGCCCCCAGCGGCGTACGCACGGGTCGCCTATTGCTCTAATAAGGTTGCGGCGAATATTTCGTCGAGTTTCAATTGCCGCGGCGTCAGGCCTTGCTCGTGCGACATTTGCGCGGCCGTCTCCAGCGTCTTCTGGTTGGCGACAACGCCGTGGCGGATCGCCGGCTTGCGCAACGCACCGTCCGCCTCCCGCGGCACGGCACCGGTCAGCACGTGATATTCGGTATGGATCGCGCGTTCATGCTCCGCGATCTCGGCCGCTTCCTCGAACGCCTTGTAGATATTGAGCGCGGCCCACGGGTGTTTCTCCGCCAGCGACCGGCGAATGACCATGCCGTGATTGATCGGGAAAATGCCGGTCTTGCGTAAATAGCGCACGCCCTCCGCCAGCGTGTCGCGGAACAACGGCACGATGGCGGGATGATTGGCCAGATCGACATGGGAGCGGTCGATCAGGTCGTCGGGCCGGGCGCGAATATAGAGCAGTGTCGCGTCGAGCTCGCCCGCGAGCATCATGTCGCCGATATTTTTCTCCGGCGGAATTTGCTTGATGGTGACGCCCGGCGGCGAGGTGAAATCGACCGCGCCGGCATGGCTGTGCGACGGCAGCCGTTCCATCCAGAATTCCATCTCGCGTTGATCGACGCCGAACTCGTGCTGCAAGACGCCGCGCGCCCATAGCGCCGCCGTTTGCTGATATTCCGGCACGCCGACGCGTTTGCCGCGCATGTCCTGCGGCCGCTCGATATGCGATTCCCGCCGCACCAGGATCCAGGTGTGGAAAAAACGTCGGGTCGTGAAGATGGGAAGACCGATCCAATCCCGGTTGCCCTTGGCCAGCACCATCATCAACGACGACATCGACATTTCGGACACGTCGAAATCGCCGAAGCGCAATTGCCGCCAGAACAGTTCGCTCGGTCCGACCGTGCTCGGCACCCAATCGATGCCGTCCGCCTTGACCCGGCCGTCCAGGATGGGCCACGTGCGCGGATTGGCGCTCATCGCGATGCTGACCTGGAGCTTCATCGTTGTCCTCCCGGGTTTCGTTGCTTTTCGTTAACCCTAAGAGTCCGACGGGCCGAGGGTCAACGCCGGCGAAGACAGGGCTGCGATGCGGTGTCGCGCAACGGATCGCCCAAATGCCCCCGATTTTCATGCAACGTTAAGGAGTGGCCGATAAAACCGACCACCCGTCCCATCGCGACTGCGCCCTAGTCGTCTATCGTCGTGGAGGTCCTGCGTGAGTTCGTTCGTCGACGTCGCAATCATCGGAGCCGGCCCTTACGGCCTTTCTGTCGCCGCCCATCTCGACGCCATGGGCGTCGACTACCGGATTTTCGGCAAGCCGATGCAGCTGTGGCGCGAGTACATGCCGCCGGGCATGCGCCTTAAATCGGATGGCGCGTCATCCGACTTGGTCGACCCGAACGACGAGCTGACGCTCAAGAAATACTGCGCCGCCAACGGCATCGAGCACGACGACTGCCGGGTACCGGTGATGCTCGACACGTTCGTCGCGTACGGTATGGCGTTTCAGCGGCGCTTCGTCCCCGGCGTCGAGGAAAAATTCCTGACGTCGATGGAGCGTGCCGCCAACGGCTTCATCCTGCGTTTCGACGACAGTGACGTGGTGATCGCGCGACGCGTGGTGATCGCGATCGGCGTCGCGGCGTTCAAGTACATGCCCGATTTCCT
>JASHUX010000330.1 GCA_030039775.1 Alphaproteobacteria bacterium
GTACATGGCGGTCAATGCGCGCGAGCAGGCCTTGTGCCATTTCAGCCCGGCGCTGATCGCCAATCTCGAACGGTATTGGGACGCGCAGAACCGAAAGGGCTAACGATTCCAGCCGTAGAGATCCATGGTGGTGGCGCCGCCGCGAAGCTGCTCCATCGTCTTCGCTTCCTTGGCCTCGCGGTCGAGCGACTTCTGGATCACGTCGGCGGCGCGGGCGCGCGGGACGACGCAGACGCCGTCGGCGTCGCCACAAACCAGATCGCCGGGATTGACGGTGATGTCGCCGATCAAGAGCGGATGGCCGAGAAAGGCGCGCGCCTCGAAATCCTTGCCCGTGCCTTTGATGCACAGGCCGCGCGCGAACACGGGGAAGCCGACGCCCTCGAGCAGCGCGCCGTCGCGGACGCAGCCGTCGATCACCAGCCCGCCGAGCTTCCGCGCGACGCCGGCGGTCGACATGATCTCGCCCCAATAACCGTACTCGTAGACGCCGCCGACCGACGCAACGATGACGTCGCCCGGCCGTGCCGCGGCAAGCGCGCGGTGAAGCCGCAGATTGTCGCCGGGCGGGCCTTGCACCGTGAAAGCCGGGCCGCACACGCGGAACGACGGCGCCATCGGCTTGATCTGCGGCGGCAGTGCCCCGATCTTGCCGCCCGCCTCGTGGAGCGTGGCCGTGCCGAACGGCCGCGCCGCCTCGCACAGTTTGGCTTCGACGCGCTCGAAATCGATCGTTTCGGTGGGGGACAGAGTCTTCAGGCCGCTCATCATTTCACCCGTGTCTGTAGCGTATGGTACTTGAATTGTTTGCGCGCCTCGTCGAGCCGCATGCCACCGCGCACCGCTTTGCGGATGGCGTTCTCGGCTTCCTGGATTTCCTCACCGGCGGCCAGCACCTTGTCCTCGTGCTCCTTTGGGATCACCACGACGCCGTCGGCGTCGCCGCGCAGGATGTCGCCGGGTTGGACCCGCGCCTCGCCGATCGTGACCGGCACGTTAGTGCCTTCGACCTGCACCCGGTCCTTGCCGGTGCGCATCCAGTGATCCGCGGAAAAGATCGGATAGCTCAGTTCAAGGCACAACGCCGTGTCGCGGCAAAGCCCATCAATCACAGTGCCCGCGATCTTCTTGGCATGCGCCGTTTCGGTCAGGATGTCGCCCCAGATCGTCGCGTTGAGCCGGCCGCCATTGTCGATCACCACGACTTCGCCGGGCTTTACGTCGTCGATATAGTCGCCGACGGTGCCGGGCGGGTTGGCGGCGGGCCCGCACAACAGCGTGAAGGCGCGGCCAGTCATGCGGAATTTCGGGTCGCGCGGCTTGATCTGATAGCACTGGCCCACAATGCCGTGCCGGTCCAACGCGTCGCTGATGGTCGCGGTGTCGAGCTTCGATGCGCGCTCCACGTTCTTGTCCATCTACTTTCTCTCCAACATCTTTTCGTAATTGGCGCCCATGACCTCGGTGATGCGCTCGCCGCGCAACAGAGCTTTGCCCATTGCGGCCTCCCGCATCGCGATATTCTCGGCCTCGGCGACGACTTGAGCGGCTTGCGCCGCCGGGAGGAAACACACGCCGGTCGAATCGGCGATGGCGTAATCGCCGGGCCGTACCGTTATCTCGCCGATCTGCACCGGCACGTCGGTCGCCGCTTCGGCGACCCGGTTGCGGGCGGTGCGGGCGGTCGTGCTGCGGCTATAGACCGGAAAATCGAATTCACGCGCCTCGTCGACGTCGCGCAGGGGGCCGTCGGCAATGACGCCTGCGACGCCCCTAACCTTGGCGCCGAGCGACAGGATGCCGCCCCAACTGCCGGCGTCGATCCCGGTGCGCTGCTCGACCACGATGATCTCGCCGGGCTGGCTCGCCTCGATGGCCGCGGTACCGAGGTGACGCGGCGCGCCGGTGGCAGGCGGCGCTTGATCCTTGGCCACCAGCTTCAAGGTATGAACTTTGCCCGCGATCTTGCGCACGACGCTACGCGGCGGCAACCCTGTGACGGCGGCGGGCAATCCCAACTTGTCGAGCGCATCCGACACGGCGCAGCTGTCGAGCCGCAGCAATCGCGTCGTTATTTGATCCGCCATCCGCCTCTCTCTTGTATCCGAGGCCGGACTTTAGCGATCCGCAGGAAAAACTCAAACGCGCGCTCCTTGACCCTGTATTGCCGGAAGCGTAGCCAAGCTTCATGAGTCGAGACGCCGATAAACCTAAGACCGCGCCGCGCCGCCATTATTGGCGCTGGTGGACGGCCGTCGCGGCCCTTCTAGCCGTTGCGATCGGCGCCGCTATTTGGGACGGGCCGAGCGCCGGCGCCGACCGCTATGTCGTGCGCGACGGCGACACGCTCGAATGGACGCCGCGCGATTGCCTGTTGTCGCGGATCGGCCGCGCTTGCTTTCCCCAACCGCTGCGGCTTTACGGCGTCGACGCGTTCGAGGCTGCGCAGACCTGCCGCAATGCGGAAGGCAAGGGTTGGGCGTGCGGCGCGGTGGCGACGCGGCGCCTCGCCGAGCTCGTGGCGCGTCCCAGTTTCGCCTGCAATGTCGACAATGAGTTTATCGACAAGCGCGCCCGCGAATTCGCCGTCTGCACGGTCGACGGCAAGGATGTCGGCGCGTTGCTGGTCAGCGAAGGCCTCGCCTTCTATTACGGGCGCGGACTGCAATATCTGCCCGTCGAGGCGGAGGCGCGGCACGAAAAGCGCGGCGCCTGGGCCGGCACTTTCGTCCGTCCTCAATTCTGGCGCCAAGGCGCACGCAGCTAGGCCGTTTCGGCGCGGACGCGCTGGCGCAGCAGATCAATGGGGATGCGTTGACCCTGCTCGCGGTAGCACCAGAAGAGCCAGCCATTGCAGGCCGGCGCCCCTTGCACCTGGGCCCCAACCTGGTGAATCGATCCCCGCACATCGGCCGAAATCAATGTGCCGTCGGCGCGGACCTTGGCGGTCCAACGCCCCGAGACATCGGACAGTACGTCGCCGGGCCGCAGCAATCCGCGCTCGATCAACGTGCCGAAGGGGATCCGTCTCTCATCGCGTTTTTGCTGCAAGATCAAAGCGTCATCTGGCGCCGTTTCAATAGCGTCGATGCGTCGACGCGCAATCGCCGTGTAGCCCGGGTCGCGTTCGATCCCGATAAAATGCCGGCCGAGCCGCTTCGCCACGGCACCGGTCGTGCCGGTGCCGAAAAACGGATCGAGCACGGTGTCGCCAGGTTTAGTCGTTGCGAGAAGCACCCGATGCAACAGCGCTTCGGGCTTTTGGGTCGGATGGACCTTATGACCATTCAGGTCCTTCAGCCGCTCGGCGCCGCCGCACACCGGCAGCAGCCAGTCGCTGCGCATCTGCAACTCTTCGTTAAGCGACTTCATCGCTTCGTAATTGAAGGTCGGCTTCGACTCCTGACTGCGCGCGCACCAGATCAGCGTCTCGTGGGCGTTGGTAAAGCGCCGGCCGCGGAAATTCGGCATCGGGTTCGTTTTGAGCCAGATGACGTCGTTCTGGATCCAGAAGCCCAAATCCTGCAGCACGGCGCCAACGCGGAAAATGTTGTGATAGGAGCCGATGACCCAAAGCCCGCCGTCGGGCTTCATCACGCGGCGCGCGGCACCCAGCCAATCGCGGGCGAAACGGTCGTAGGCGGCGAATGAATCGAACTGGTCCCAGGCTTCTTCGACGCCATCGACCCGGCTGTTGTTAGGACGGCGGAGTTCGCCCGAAAGCTGGAGATTGTAGGGCGGATCGGCGAAGACGAGATCGACCGACGCAGCGGGCAATGCCGCCATTTCGGCGATGCAATCGCCCAGCAGAATCCGATCTTGGGATGAGCCCCCCATGGCGGCCGCCTCGCTTTTTGTCGTGCCGGCAGGGATATTGCGCGGGGCCGAGTCGCGCCGTCAAGAATCTTTAGAGTCAATAAGTTACTCGGCTACGCTCGACTCCAGTTCGAGATCGAGGCTGCGCTGGAGATTGACGAAGCGCTTGCGGTGATGCGGCGTCACCCCGAGCGACAAGATGGCGTCGCGGTGGATCTTGGTCGGATAACCGACATTGGTCTCCCAGCCATAGCCGGGATAGCGCGGCGCCAGCGCGTGCATGAGCCGGTCCCGCGTGACCTTCGCGATGATCGACGCCGCCGCGATTGAGAGGGACTTGCCGTCGCCGCCGACGATGGTCTGGACGCGGCAGGGCAGTTTCGGCGCCTGGTTACCATCGACCAGCGCCCACGCCGGCGTCGCGCCGATGACCGCCGACAGGGCCGCCACCGCCCGTGCCATGGCCAGAAACGTGGCTCGCAGGATGTTGATCGTGTCGATTTCGGCGACACTGGCGGCGCCGATGCCGATCTGGGCGCGCTCCAACAAATGCGCCGCGAATTCCTCGCGCCGCTCGCGCGGCACCACCTTGCTGTCGTCCATGCCTTGAAGCGCGCGGGGCAGCTTCGTTGGCAGGATGACGGCGGCGGCCAGCACCGGCCCGGCGAGCGGTGCGCGGCCGACCTCGTCGACGCCGCAGACCACGCCGTTGAGCGCGCGCTCGTACCGGAAACTGGGCATGCGCCGACCCTCGCACCGCGCCGCCGCCGAGACAAGCACGACTCGCCCCCGCCGGCATAAATCGGTACGTTTTTGTGTTTTTCCGGGCCGAAAGGAATGCGGTTTTGTGTTTTTTCAGACCGTTATCGGTGATCGGTCGGACACCGCCGCGCTATCGCCAATCGTCGAGGACGAAATCTTCGGGGCCGCTGTAGCCCGGCGCGTTCGGCCGGTTCATGATGATGACGTGCATGCGGCTGCGGAAGCCGCGCGCCATCATTTGGCGATAGGCCGGCTCGCGTCCGGTGTTGACGCCGGCGAGCACGGTCGCCATGCCGGCGTCGCGGGCAAGCACGCCGGCGGCGTCGAGCAGCGCGCCGAACCGGTCGGACGCGCCTTGGCCAGGCCGCACCGCGCCGAACTTGATGAAGAGGCAATCGGCGCCGGCCTCGCTCGCCGATCCCCAATGGCACACGGCGAAGCCGGCGAGCCGGTCCGAGCCCTCCCATAGCAGCAGCGTGTCGCCGAGATTGCGTGCGGCGCAGGTGCGGATTTCGGCGCGGAGATCGAGCCCGTCGTAGATTTCGTCGGTGAGCGCACGGCTCGCGGCATCGGCGTCGCGCCGCTCGCCCGGCGACAGCACCGAATAGCGCGCCTCTTTCGGCAGCGTGCCGACTGACGCGGCCGGCGCCGCCATGACCGCGGTGAGATGACGCGGGTAGAAACAGAATTTTTGGTAGAGCCAAACGTGCTTGGTCGATTGCGGAAAGGTGCAGAGGCCGGCGTGACGCGTGCCCCAGCGGCCGAACTGATCCGACACCGCCGCGACGAGCGGCTGCGCGATACCCCGGTTCCAGAGATCGGTGCGGACCGACAACGGGCCGAAGAAGCCGACGCTGCCCCAATTGGTGCAGAAATTGACGCCGGCGAGTGCGCCGTCATGGTCGGCGCCGAAGGCGGCGGTGTGCTCGCAGCCGAACCGGCCGTAAACATAGTCGAAGTCGGTCCAGAAATTATCGAGGTCGGTCACGCCCATGAAGGTGCCGAAGGCGCGCCGCACCATGTGCTGCGCCTCAGGCAAATCGCGGTCGACGAGCGGGCGTGTCGGCATTCCGTTCCCCGAAGTTTCAAATTCTCTACGCGGGACGAACCGTTGCAATCTTAAGGCTGCAAAATGCCTATAACAAACTCAACTGGTCGCCCGTCTTCGCGGGTTTGCGGAACAGGGTCTTATCGAGCTCGTAAGAGGCACGGCGCCGATTGAGGCCGAGGCGTCGGCATGCTTTCTCGAAACGCAAGTGCAACAAGTCGGCGTAGGGTCCGGTGCCGATCATCCGCGTGCCCCAATCCGACTGATAAATTTTGCCGCCGCGCGCCTGCCGCACCAGCGATAGCACATGCTTTGCCTTGTCGGGATAGTGGCGATTGAGCCAGTCCTCGACCAGCGGTCCTAGTTCCAACGGCAACCGCAGCAAGATCGTCCCGGCATTGATCGCGCCGTGCGCGGCGCCGGCCTCGAGAATGGCATCGAGCTCGCTGTCGTTGAGCGCCGGGATCATCGGCGAGGCGAGCACACAAACCGGAATACCGGCATCCGCCAACGTGCGCATCGTGTCGAGGCGGCGCTGCGGCGTCGCGGCGCGCGGCTCCATCGCACGGGCGAGGCGGCGGTCGAGCGTCGTCACCGAGATCGCGACCGAGCACAGCCGCATCCGCGCCATCTCGGCGAGGATGTCGATGTCGCGCGCGATCAGCGCAGATTTGGTGACGATGCTGACCGGATGGCGCAGCTCGCGCAGCACGTCGAGAATGCGGCGCGTCAGTTGATACCTCTTTTCCGCCGGCTGATACGGGTCGGTGTTCGAGCCGAGCGCGATGGTGCGGACCTGGTACGAGGGCCGCGCCAACTCGGCGCGCAGCAGATCCGGCGCGTCCTCTTTGACGAAGATCCGGCTCTCGAAATCGAGCCCCGGCGATAATCCCAAATAGGCATGGGTCGGGCGCGCGAAGCAGTAGACGCAGCCGTGCTCGCATCCGCGATAGGGGTTGATCGAGCGGTCGAACGGAATGTCAGGCGAGTCATTGCGCGCCAAAATCGTCTTCGCCGCATCACGCGCATAGATTGTATGAAGGGGCGGCGGGGACTCTTCAATAGTATCCCAGCCGTCGTCGAACGCCTCCCGTCGCTCGCTTTCGAAGCGCCCGGATTCATTCGTCCCGGCACCGCGACCGTGTTGAATTTCCGATGATTTTGTTTTGTTCATAAAATTAACCATACTTAAACGAACAGAACAAAATTAGAACGAACTTGATGTCGCGAGTCAACGCGATTCGGCAAGTGGCGGAGCCCGTTCGCCGTCGTGAAATATTCTCGATTACCTCTTAGGGAGCACACCCACGCGTCTCAGCCGGAGACGAGGTGCTCCTGCAGCCGCGGCATCAGCTCGACCAGATTGCAGGGCCGGAGCCGGTTGTCGAGCTGATAACGGATGATATCTTCCCAACCGTCGCGGCAGGCGCCGGGCGAGCCGGGCAGGGCGAAGAGATAAGTGCCGCCCGCGACGCCCGCGGTGGCGCGGCTCTGGATCGTCGAGGTGCCGATCTTCTGATAGGAGAGATAGCGGAACAGCTCGCCGAAGCCGGCGATCTCCTTCTCATAGACCGATTGAAAGGCCTCGGGTGTCACGTCGCGGCCCGTCACGCCGGTGCCGCCGGTCGAGATCACAACGTCGATCTGCGGGTCGGCGATCCAAGCCTTGAGCTGCGCGACGATGGTCGCCTTGTCGTCGCGCACGATTTGCTTCGCGGCGACTTTGTGGCCGTCGCGCGCGATCATCTCGGCGAGCGAGCGGCCGGACTTATCGTCGGCTTCGGTACGGGTGTCGGAAACGGTCAGGATCGCGATATTGACCGCGAGAAAGGGCCGTGTCTCATCAATTTTCGGCATGGCGGACGAGGGACTCCGCGCTGTTGTCCTCGGCGGTATAGATCGGCCATTCCCCCGCGGCAAGCGCGTCGAGATCGGGCGTGGGTTGTCCGAGGTGCAGCCGGTAAATCCAATAGTTCGTCAGTACCTGGTGAATGAAGAACCGCGTCTCCTTGTTGGTGACGCTCTCGACGAACATCAACGGATCGCCGCGATTGCCGCCGTCCGCCTTGGCCTTTGGCAGCGCGCCGGGGCCGCGGTTATAGGCGACCGCGAAATAGAGCAGGTTGCCGTTGACGCGGGAATCGTCGAGCAATTCGATGATGTATTGCTGCGCCAGTGCCAGATTGACCGACGGGTCGAACCAGCCGCCATGCAACCCGGTATGCGCCGCCATCGTGCTCGCGGTTGCCGGCATGAGCTGCATCAATCCCGACGCGCCCGACGGGTTGTGCGCCACCGGCCTGAACTTGGACTCCTGCCGCATCACCCCGTAAAGCAAAGCGCGGTCAACCTGAAAACCGCCGCGTGGCTTCCATTGCGGCACGGGATACTGCGCCCGGTCGCGGTTCTCATTCCTGTCATCGGCCACGCGGGCGCCGATTTCGACCGACAGCGACGCCATATTGGCGCTATCGGCGAGCGCCACGATCGATTGCAGCAGATTGCTCGGGGCGCGCATGGCCAGCACCCGCAACTCGGCCTCGGCGCGTGCGCCGTCGCTGATCTGGATGAGGGCCAGGGCGCGGCGGCCGGCATCGACGCCGGTCAGAATCTGCGCGTCGAGCTCGCTGAAGCCCTGGGTATCGAAATCGATATACGAATCGACGCCCAGCGTTCGGCGGGCCAGCAAGCCGTAAAAGGTGCGGGGATTGGCGGCGGCGATGCCGAGCCAATAATTGAACATTTCGGGATGTTCGGTACGCAACTCGGCACGCGCGGCCCAAAACGCCGCGGCCGAGATCGTCCAAGGCGAGCGGTCGCCCGATTTTGCCAGCGCTTCGAAATCATGCCGCGCCCGATCGATCCGGTTGGAGCGCCAGGCGGCAAGACCTGAGAGCCACAAGCCGCTCTGGCCATGATCGCTGGCCGCCTCGTCGCCGGCGCCGATCTTATCGCTGTCGATGTGCTGGACTGGCGTCGCGGCAGCTATGCCAAGTCCTGTGCCGATCACCGGCTTGGCGGGCGGAAGCTCGCCCCGCGTGTGGCGTTTCTCGGCAAGCTTGTAGATACGCTCCGCATCGGGCGCGTCCGGGTAGGCGTCAAGCCACGTGCTCAGCTCGGCGTACGTGGCGCGGTAGTGTGGACTTAGGTAGCGTTGCGCCTCGACCGGCGCCAGGAGCACACGGTCGCTGACCGCGGCGATTTGCCGGTCGGCGGCAGCCCAATCTGCCTTATTCTGCAGACGGAAAATGTCAGCGTAACGCGCGGCATCGGCGTCCGAAAGCAGTGTCGGCAGCGCGGCCCGTTGTTTTGCTAAAGCATTAGTTGGCGGATTTGTATTCGGCGAAGAAATAAAGTACGCCCCGGAAGCATTGTTGGGAAGGAAAGTAGAAGCGATGAATAGGGCGCCGGCAATACTTGTAGCAAGTCGTGCGATTGATACAGTCTTACCTCTTGCCCCCGCGATTTTTTGCCTTCGCATGGGCAACGCCATTAGAGGAAGAATTATGATGAGGCAACATTAAATTTGGCGTTTCCTTGCCTTATTTTTGCCTAAAGTCCGATTCTACTTGCAAAAACCGATGCTTAGGTCCTGTTTACAAAATGGTTGACGGCTGAGGCGACGCTTGATTCAAGGATTCCTCTTGGAGAGGAGGGGTCATTGAGTCGAGGCGATCTGTCGGAAGCGGAATGGCGTCTGCTGCAGGATTTGCTGCCGGCGGAGCGCGGGCGGAAGAGCCGGCCGGCGCACGATAACCGAACGATTGTGAACGGCATTCTATG
>JASHUX010000331.1 GCA_030039775.1 Alphaproteobacteria bacterium
TTGGTGATTTTGATCATCGGATTGACGGCGGGACCAGCCGTGTCCTTATACGGATCGCCGACCGTGTCGCCGGTCACGGCGGCCTTGTGCGCGTCCGAGCCCTTGCCGCCGTAATTGCCTTCTTCGATGTATTTCTTGGCATTGTCCCAGGCGCCGCCGCCCGACGTCATCGAGATGGCGACGAACAGGCCGGTAACGATGGTGCCCAACAGCATCGCGCCCAGCGCGGCGAACGCCGCCGCCTGACCGCCGATCGCCCAGATGATAAGATAGAGCACGATCGGGGCCAGCACCGGCAACAGCGATGGGACGATCATCTCCCGGATCGCGGCCTTGGTCAGCAGGTCGACGGCCTTGCCGTAATCCGGCTTGCCGGTGCCCTCCATGATGCCTTTGATCTCTTTGAACTGCCGCCGCACCTCGATGACGATGCCGCCGGCGGCACGGCCCACCGCCGTCATGCCGAGCGCGCCGAACAGGTAAGGCAGCAGACCGCCGATGAACAAGCCGATCACCACGTAGGGATTCTGCAAGGTGAACTCGACCTGCAGATTCGGGAAGAAGTGGTGAAGGTCCTGGGTGTAGGCCGCGAACAGCACCAACGAGGCGAGGCCCGCCGAGCCGATCGCATAACCCTTGGTCACCGCCTTGGTGGTGTTGCCGACCGCATCGAGCGCGTCGGTGAACTTGCGCACTTCCTTCGGCAGTTCCGACATCTCGGCGATGCCGCCGGCGTTGTCGGTGACCGGGCCGTACGCGTCGAGCGCCACGATCATGCCCGCCAGCGCCAGCATCGTCGTCACCGCGATCGCGATGCCGAACAAGCCCGCGATCAGGAACGTGACGATGATGCCCGCCGCGATCACGATCACGGGCGCCGCGGTCGCTTCCATCGACACCGCGAGGCCTTGGATCACGTTCGTCCCGTGGCCCGTGGTAGAGCTGGTCGCGATGCTGCGCACTGGACGATAGGCGGTCGAGGTGTAGTACTCGGTGATGACGACGAGGAGACCCGTCACCGCGAGACCGACCAGGCAACAAATAAAAAGGCTCGTGCCGGTGACCGCCATGCCGCCAACGACCGGGATCGTGGTATTGAAGCCGATCAGCCACTGGACGACCCCCGCGATCAGGATCGCCGATAGGATTCCGGCAACGATCAGGCCCTTATACAAGGCGCCCATGATGTTCTCACTGGCGCCGAGCCGGACGAAAAACGTGCCGACCACCGACGCGAGGATGCAGACCGCGCCGATCACCAGCGGAATACCCATCATCACGTCGCGCGCCGCGCCCTCGAAAAAGATCGCGGCGAGCAGCATAGTCGCGACGACGGTGACGGCGTAGGTCTCGAAGAGATCGGCCGCCATACCGGCGCAATCGCCGACATTGTCGCCGACATTGTCGGCGATCACGGCGGGATTGCGGGGATCGTCCTCGGGAATACCCGCTTCGACCTTGCCGACCAGATCGGCGCCGACATCGGCGCCCTTGGTGAAGATGCCGCCACCGAGACGGGCGAAGATCGAGATCAGCGACGCGCCGAAGCTGAGCGCCACCAGGGCGTTGAGGATCGGCCGCGGATTGTCGAGCGGCAAGGTTGCGCGCAGGAAATAGTAATAGAGGGAGACGCCGAGCAGCCCGAGACCGACGACGAGCAATCCCGTCACCGCGCCCGCTTTGAAAGCGAGGCCGAGACCCGCCGCCAGGCCGCCGCGCGCCGCTTGCGCGGTGCGGACATTGGCGCGCACCGACACGTTCATGCCGATATAGCCGGCCGCGGCGGACAAGCAGGCCCCGATCGCGAAGCCGACACCGGTCCGCCAGCCCAGCGCGAACAGCAGAATCAGGAAAATGACGACGCCAACGATGGCAACGGTGCGGTATTGCCGGTTGAGATAGGCGCGGGCGCCCTCCTGCACCGCGGCTGCGATCTGTTGCATGCGCTCGGTGCCGGCGTTGGCGGCCAGCACGGCGCGGCTGGTGAAGATGCCGTACAGCAAGGCCAGCACGCCGCCGGCGACAACAACCCAATAGGCAATCTGCATTTTTTCGAACCCCATTTTCTTGGAAGGTCGGGGGCGAGCCCCGCCGCAAAGTCGGCGGACCATGCCAGAAGAAGAACGGTCAGGCAACCCGGCGCAAAGGGAACTGATTCGGCTCAAAAATGGCGATAACCGGCCTTTGTCAGGGTCATCAATTCGCCGCCGCCATCCAACACCGTTATCCTCCGCCCGCGCTCGATGCGGCCGATTTCGGTGACCGGAAGCCGCGCCAGCTTCTTTCGGGCCGAGGCGGGAGCGGTAAACAGGATTTCGTAATCGTCGCCGCCGGTCAGGATGGTTTCGAGCAGCGACGGATCGGCACTGAGCGCGGCGCGCACCGCCGCCGACAACGGCAACCGCGCCGTTTCGAGAACCGCCGCCACCTTCGACGCCGCGCAGAGATGGCCGAGATCGGCGACCAGCCCGTCGGAAACGTCCATCGCCGCCGAGGCGAGGCCGATCAGTCTGCGGCCCAAGTCCAGACGCGGCTGCGGCAGGCGATAGCGGTCGGCCAGAAATTCCCGGTGCGCTTTCCCACGGACGACGGATTTCCGTTTGAGCACCAATAGGCCAAGCGCCGCGTCGCCGAGCGTGCCGGACATGTAGAGCGTATCCCCTGCCCGCGCGCCGCTGCGCAGCGGCGCCGTGCCTTTACCGATGCGGCCAATCGCTGTCACCGACAAGGTCGTGGCGCCGTCGGTGCGGACGCTGTCGCCGCCTAAGAGCACAATGCCGAATGCCTGCTGATCGGCCGCAAGGCCCGCCGAAAATTGCTTGAGCCAGGTCTCGTCGTGCGCCGCGGTCAGCGCCGTGGTCAGGAGATAGCCCACCGGCTCGGCGCCCTTGGCCGCGAGGTCCGATAGGTTCACGCGCAACAGTTTCTGCGCCACTTGGCGCGGCGGATCGGACGGAAAGAAGTGAACGCCCGCGACGATGGCGTCGGTCTTCAGCACATATTGCGTGCCGCGCGGCCCGTCGATCAGTGCGACGTCGTCGGTGAGGCCGAGAGCGCCCGGTCCAGCCAGCGGCGCGAAGAAGCGCGCGATGCGCTGAAACTCATCGAGGCGAGGCGGCTTCGCCATCGAATTCGCTGGCGCGCAACCGGTGAGCGACACGGTCGAGCACGCCGTTCACCAGCTTCGGTTCCTTGCCGGAAAAGAAGGCATGGGCGATGTCGAGATATTCGTTCAGCACGACGCGCGCCGGAATTTCGAGCCTCGCCAGGAGCTCATAAGCGCCGGCGCAAAGCACCGCGCGTAGCACGACCTCGAGCCGCGCCAACGTCCAATCCGGCGCCAGCATCTCGTCGAGCAGCGCGTCGAGATCGTCCCGGTTCGCGATGACGCCATGCACGATGTCGGTGAACAGCGCGTCGTCCGCCTCGCCGAATCCCTCCTCGTCCTCGCCGCGCTCGCGCAGCTCCGCGATGACGGTTTCGGCAGGCGTGTCGTTCAGATCGATCTGATAGAGCGCCTGCACCGCCGCGAGCCGGGCGAGACTGCGCCTGATGGTGCCGCCCGCTCCGTGCGGCTCATCTTCGCTCATGGCGTGCCGAGGGCGTAGCGGCGCTTGAGATCGACCATCGCGAGGCAGGCGCGCACCGCCTCGCCGCCTTTATTTTTCTTATCGACGCGCGCGCGCGCCAACGCCTGAGCCTCGTTCTCGACCGTGAGCACGCCGAAACCGATGGCGAGCCTCTCGCGCAGCGCCAGATCCTGCAAGCCCCGCGCACATTCGGCGCAGATCAGATCGTAATGGCTGGTCTCGCCCCGGATCACGCAGCCGAGCGCGACATAGCCGTCGAAGCCCTGCCGCGACAGATGCGCGAATTGGACCGCCGCCGGGATCTCGAACGCGCCCGGTACCGTGACGCGCTCGAACACGACGCCGGCGCGCTCCAGCTCTGCGGTCGCGCCGCGCAGCAGCTCGTCGGCGATGTGCGTGTAGTAACGCGCCTCGACCAACAGAATCCGCGTCGCCGCCATGATTACGCGTCCGGCTTGTCGATCGGCTGCCGCCCCGCGACGCGCAGGCCGTACCCCTCGAGACCGATGATGGTATGATCCGTGTTCGACAACAGGATCATTTCGTGCACGCCGAGATCGATCAGGATTTGCGCGCCGATGCCGTAATCGCGGAGCGCGCCGGAGGCGGGCGGCGTGGCGACGATCAGCTCATGGGCGCGGGTCGTGAAATTCGACGGCATCGGCTCGCGCAGCACCACGACGACGCCGCGCCCCACCTTCGCGACCGCCTCGAAAGAAGCGCGGAGCATGCCGGCGCGGCCGCTTTTCACGTTGCCGAACATGTCGTCCAGCATGTTCATCGCGTGCATGCGCACCAGAACCGGCGCGGGTCCGGTGACGTCGCCCTTCACGAACGCGAGATGCTCCACGTTGCTGACGCGATTATTGTAGATCAGCATACGAAACGTGCCGCCGAACAGCGTCTCAAAGGGCTGATCGAAGGTACGCTCGACGGTGCGGTCGTGACGCCGCCGATAAGCGATGAGATCAGCGATGGTCGCGATCTTGAGGCCGTGGAACTGCGCGAAGGCGATCAAGTCCTCACGCCGCGCCATGGTGCCGTCGTCGTTCATGATCTCGCAGATCACGCCCGACGGATTGAGCCCCGCGAGCCGCGCAATATCGACCGCGGCCTCGGTGTGACCGGTACGGACCAGCACGCCGCCGTCGCGTGCCATCAGCGGAAAGACATGGCCCGGGATGACGATGTCGGCCGGCCCTTTGGTCGGGTCGATCGCGACCGAGACGGTGCGTGCGCGGTCCGACGCGGAAATGCCTGTGGTGACGCCGTCGCGCGCCTCGATCGAAACAGTGAACGCGGTCTGAAGCCGGGACGCGTTGGCCTGCGACATCAGCTTGAGATCGAGTTGCTGCACGCGCTCTTTGGTCAGGGCGAGGCAGATCAGGCCGCGACCGTGCTTGGCCATGAAGTTGATCGCGTCGGGCGTCGCCATCTGCGCCGGAATCACGAGGTCGCCTTCATTCTCGCGATCCTCGTCGTCGACGAGAATGAACATGCGGCCGTTGCGCGCCTCTTCGATGATCTCTTCGATCGGCGATATCACCTCGACGAAGCTCACGCGATGTCCTTCCCGACGAGCCGCGACAGGTAGCGCGCGATCAAATCGATTTCGAGATTGACGCGGTCACCGGGTTGGAGCGCGCCGAGTGTCGTCTCCCGTTGCGTATGCGGAATAACGTTGATGCCGAAACGATTGCCGTCGACCTCGTTGACGGTCAGCGACACGCCGTCGATCGCGACCGCCCCTTTCGACGCGATCGCCCGCTCGTATTCCTGCGGCACTTCGAAGACGAGGCGGAGCGAATCCCCTTCCGGACGGCGTGCGATCAGCGTCGCCACCGTGTCGACATGGCCGGTGAGAAGATGACCGCCCAATTCGTCGCCCATTTTGAGCGCGCGCTCGAGATTGATCTGCGTGCCCGCGCGCCAGGCGCCGGCGGTGGAGCGGGCCAGCGTCTCGGCGGAAGCGTCGACCGAAAAACTGTCGTTCCCCTTCTCGACCACGGTCAGGCACGGACCGGAGCATGCAATCGACGCGCCGATCGCGATATCGCCCATCGGATAACGAGTCGCGATCGTATACCGCGTGTCGCCGCGCTTCTCGACGGCGCGCACCTGCCCAACATCGGTGATTATGCCGGTGAACATGCCCCGATAAGTTAAGGCCGGCGCCTCAAGGTTTCCAGTACATCCTCGCCGACCGGTTCGACCGTTAACCGTTCGAAGCGCGGGATTTCCGACAATTTTTGGACGCCGAGCGCCGCGACGGCGCCGATGCCGTCGCCGCCGATCGCGGCCGGCGCATGAAACCACGCGAGACGGTCGACCAGGTCGCGGCGGAGCAGACCCGCCGCCAGCCCCGCGCCGCCTTCGACCAGAAGCCGGGTGAGGCCCCGCTTGCCCAGCACCCGAAGCACCGCCGCGAGATCGAGACCTTCATCCGTCCCCGGCAATTCGATCAGCTCGACACCGGCGGTGCGGAAACCGTCATGCCGCGCCGTGTCGCCGCCGGTGCGCGTCACGATCCAGGTCCTGTTCCGGGACGCGTCGGCGACCAGGCGCGCCGTCAGCGGCAAACGCAAACCCGGGTCGACGACGATGCGCGCGGGATGCCGGTCAGCCATGCCGGGAAGTCGGCACGTCAGTTCTGGATCGTCGGCGGCCGCCGTGCCGACGCCGATCATCACCGCGTCATGCGCCGCGCGCAGCAGGTGAGCGCGACGTCTTGCCGCCTCGCCGGTGATCCAGCGACTTTCGCCCGACGCCATCGCGATCTTGCCGTCGAGCGTGGTCGCGAGCTTCAGCGTCACGAGCGGCCGTCCGCTCGCGGTGCGTAAGAAAAAACCGGCATTGAGCTCGGCCGCCTCGGCGGCGCCAATGCCAATGTCGACTGCGATTCCGGCGCCGCGCAACAGCGCGAAGCCCGCGCCGTCGACGCGCGGGTCCGGGTCCGCCGTGGCGGCAACGACACGCGCGACACCCGCGGCAATGACTGCGTCGGCGCAAGGCGGCGTCTTGCCGTGATGGCTGCACGGCTCGAGCGTCGTGTAGAGCGTGGCGCCGTCGGCCAGCGTGCCGGCACGATCGAGCGCCTCGGTTTCGGCGTGCGGCCGCCCCCCCGGCTGGGTCCAGCCGCGCCCGACCACGCGGCCATCCTTGGCGATGACGCAGCCGACCGCCGGGTTGGGCCAGACACGGCCCAATCCGCGCCGCGCCAACGCCAGCGCCGCGTTCATGTGCTGAAGGTCACTCATGCTGCGACGCGCGGGCGCGGGCGATCAGTCGTCCCCGTCCGCGGCGATGCGGCCGACGAACTCGCCGAAATCCTTGGCCTCGCGGAAATTGCGATAGACCGAGGCGAAACGGATATAGGCGACCTGGTCGAGCGTCGCCAATGCCTCCATCACATGCTCGCCGATCAGGTCGCTCGGGATATCCGGCTCGCCCGAGCTTTCGAGCTGGCGAACGATCGAGTTGATCATCCGCTCGACCCGCTCCGGCTCGACCGGCCGCTTGCGGATCGCGACATAGATCGAGCGCGCGAGCTTATCGCGATCAAACGGCTCGCGCTGACCGTTCTTCTTGACCACG
>JASHUX010000332.1 GCA_030039775.1 Alphaproteobacteria bacterium
CTTTGAGGCGCAACGCCAACACGATCGGATTGCCGTTCTCGTGAACGGCGCCCAACCAACCGGCCTGCTCTGCCCCGGCCTCCGCCAGAACCGCGCGTCGCGACAGTCCACCCGGCGTCGCCGTTGCCCACAGACCCTTGCCGATCGCGAGCGCTTGGCCGTTCTCAGTGTAACGGACGTTCGGCGCCAACGCGGCGCGTCCCGGCATGCGGTGCATCATGGCATCGAGCGTGCGGTCGACGAGGCCGATCAACTGGTGACGATCCATCGCATCCTCCCGCTTGTTTTCGCCGCCATGATAGACTGAGCCGGCGGCAAAAGGAGATTCCGCGTGCGCGCTTGGCTGGTCGAGAAAATCACGCAAGAGGGGGAGATGCGCCTCGCCGACATCCCGCCGCCCGAGCCGAAAGGCGATGCCGCGTTGGTGAAGGTCGAGGCGGCGGGTCTGAACTTCCTCGATACGCTGGTCGTGCGGGGGCAATACCAGACCAAGCCGCCGCTGCCGTTCTCACCTGGCGTCGAGATCGCCGGAACGGTCGCCGCGGTCGGGCCGCAATCGCCGT
Source organism: Alphaproteobacteria bacterium (assembly GCA_030039775.1). Lineage (GTDB taxonomy): Bacteria > Pseudomonadota > Alphaproteobacteria > ATCC43930 > CGMCC-115725 > JAATGI01. Next base: position 564 of record JASHUX010000332.1, read on the forward strand.
TCAAGATGGGCGATCGCATTGCCGGGCCGTGCGATTTCGGCGGTTTCGCCGAATTTGCGGTCGCACGGCGCGATGGATCGCATCTTTTGCCGCCGGATATGCCGGGACGCGACGGCGTCGCGATGCTGACGACCTACCCAACCGCGCATATTACGCTGCGAAAGCGCGCACAAATGAAGCCGGGCGATCTGGTCCTGGTGACGGCCGGCGCGGGCGGCGTGGGCTCGGCCACGATCCATCTTGCCAAGCATTGGGGCGCGAAGGTGATTGCGGCCGTCGGCAGCGCCGACAAGGCGGACATCTGCCGCGCGCTCGGCGCCGACTACGTCGTCGATTATGGGCTCGAGAAGCTCGTCGAAGCCATACGGCAGATCGCGGCGGCGGAAAAGGTCGAGGGCGTGGACATCGCGGTCGATTCGGTGGGCGGCGCTATGGCAATCGACTGCTTGCGCGTTCTGGGCTGGCAGGGGCGACTGATGATCGTCGGCTTTGCCGGTGGCGGCATCGCCGAGCTGCCGTCGAACCGGCTGTTGCTCAGAAACGCATCGGCGATGGGCGTCTATTGGGGCGAGGAGCGCCGCCGCGATCCCGCGCTGGTGGCCTCGATCTTCAAGGACTTGTTCGAGCTCTATCGAACCGGGGCGTTCCGACCGCTGGTGCGCGATGTGTTCAAGTTCGAGGAAGCGCCCGCCGCATTGGCTACGCTGGCGATGCGTCGCAGCGTCGGCAAGGTCGTGCTCGAGAACTGAATGCCGAAAGTTTTGTCGAGGCCGCGCGCGCCTGCCGGCGTGATTGCCAACGCCCGCGTGTCCTTCGATTTCTCCACCCAGCCCAGTTCAAGGCAGCGGTCGAGGATCGCCGCACCCACGATGCCGGCGATGTGCGGCCGCCGTTCGCTCCAATCGAGACACGGGCGGCAGAATGACCGCCGGGAACGACGACCGACGTCGCGTGCGATGCCGAAATCGGCAAGGAATCCGGTACCAGTCTCGGTGATCGCAGCCCCGTCCTCGCCAAACACGACGTAGCCGCACGCAGCCATCGCATCCGCGATGCCGACGCCGAGACGGCCCGCGGTATGGTCATAGCAGGTGCGGGCCGTCCGCATGCGATCGTCCATGTACGACACGGGTGCGCGGCGTGCCGGAAGCTGAATCGCCGCGACCGCCATGATGCTCTCGACCATACTGGCGACTAGCGGCGAGGCGAGCCGGAAATAGCGATGGCGGCCCCGCTTTTCGAGCGCCAATAGATTGGCGTCGGTCAACTTGGCGAGATGGCCGCTCGCAGTCTGCGGCGTGACACGCGCGACGTAAGCGAGTTCGCCGGCCGGTAGCGCGCGCCCATCCATCAGCGCCGCGAGCATATTCGCGCGAGCCGGATCGCCCAGCAGCGCGCCGAGCTCCGCCATCGCAGAGTTAGGTGTCGTCATGCCGGTAATATAGGCCGCCTGCCGGCAAATTCTTCATGGATCGCTTCGGCCGCGGCCGAAGCGATCTTGCGTGAACGATTGCCACTCAGATCGCATTGTTCAGGCATGACCAAGCTGAACGAACGCGAACAGCATTTCCGCATCGCGAGCCCGCATGCGGGATTGCAGCTCTTCCTGCGGCATCTGCCGGCTGAGCCAGCATCGGTACCGAACGGCAAGGCCGTGCTCTACGTCCACGGCGCGACGTTCCCGTCGGGCCTCTCGATCGGATTTCCTTTCGACGGCCACTCCTGGCATGACGACCTCGCCGCGGCGGGCTTCGATTGCTGGGGCCTCGATTTTCACGGTTTCGGGAGGTTATCCGATCCTTATCCCGAGATGGCGATGCCGGCGGAGGATCGTTCGCCGCTCGGAGCTGCGGAAGCGGAAAGCGGGCAATTGGAGGCGGCGGTTCGCTTCATCGTCGCACAACACGGCGCCTCCCGAATTTCGCTTGCGCATTCGCGTGGAACTATGGTCGCTGGGCGCCTCGCCGGACGGTGTCCCGAGTTGATCGAGCGGATGGTGTTCTTCGCACCGATCACCCGTCGCGATCCTTTACGCGGCGCCGCATCGCCGCCGCGCCTGCCGGCTTGGCGGCTGATCACGCTGCAATATCAGTGGGACCGGTTCGTCGCCGACGTCCCTAGCGGAGAGCGGCCCGTCTTGCTCAAGCGGCATTTCGACGAATGGAGCGAGGCCTACCTCGACTGCGACAACGAAAGCCGGGATCGCACGCCGTCGGCGGTGAAGATCCCGTGCGGTGCACTGCAGGACATAGCACACGCGTGGGCCGGCCAACTCGCCTACGATCCCGCCCTGATCCGGTGCCCGGTCGCGATCGTGCGCGGTGCTTGGGACAGTTTATGCACCGACGCCGACGCCGGATGGCTGTTCGGCGCGCTGACCGCATCGCCGATGCGCCGGGATATTAAAATCGATCGTGCCACCCATTTGATGCATTTGGAGGAACGCCGGTTCGCGCTCTATCGCGAGACCCGGACATTCCTCGAGGGCGCCGACGGTCCGATGGAGGTATAAGCGTGTTCTGCGTCATCTTTGAAGTACAGCCGAAGCCGGCACGGTTCGACGATTATCTTTCGATCGCGAAATCCTTGAAGCCGGTCATCGAGGCGATCGACGGTTTCGTCGCCAATGACCGCTTCCGCAGCGCGCCCCAACCGGCAAAGCTTCTGTCGCTGTCGGATTGGCGCGACGAGAAGGCGCTCGTGCGTTGGCGAACAGTTGGCGAGCATCACGCGGCGCAGGAGCGCGGCCGATTTGAGATCTTCGACGATTATCATTTGCGCGTCGGCGAAGTGGTTGCCGACTCCGCGACAGCCGTAGCGCACGGGCAACCGTTCGACGAGACGGAAACCGGAGGCGCCAAGGTCGCGACGATCACGGAGTTTTCCGGTGACGCCGCGATTGCGCCGCCCGCTGAGGCACTCGACGCCGAGCTATTCGAAAGCATCTACGAACCCGGACGGATGGCGCTGCTGGTATGGTGGCGCGATCTTGACGCCGCCGCGCGTTGGAAACCGGCGCTCCGCGACGGCGTGCGTCACCGTGTGGTTCGCGTCATCCGCGACTACGGCATGCACGATCGGCGCGAGGCGCCGCAATATTATCCGCCGGTCCAGCGCGGCGCGTGAACCCATAATGAGAGAACCCCTCCCGACGGGGAGGGCTTCCAGTTTGGCCTTGGCCGCGCGTTCTAGAACACAAAACCGAATTCGGTCGTACCAATGGCCGTATTTCTGTTCGTACCTGCGTTGCCATATCCCGAAACAGGCGTACCCAGATTCAGTAAATGGTTAAAGCCGAGGTTTAGGCGAACATAAATCTTGTTGTATTTCCACGCTGGCGCGAGCGCCACGCCGACCAGCTTCTGATTGGGTGCAGCAAACCAAATGTCCTGAGGTCCCGTGCCGACGCTCGTCCCATAATCCGCCCAACCCGAAATCGAAAAATGGGTGTCCGGAATTTTGTAGATTCCGAACAGCGCCGCGACAAAATTGGACGTGAATTTCGGAATGTCGTCCGACACGCCGCCCGACGTCATCGTCGCAAATTGAGTCAGCTTCGGGGTGAATTGATACTGTAACTCGGGGATGATCGTCAGGTTGCCGTTTTTCCACGTGTACCACGCACCGATCATGTTGGAATTGACGACAGCGAGTTGTTGTTGACCGCCAACGCCGAACGCGCCGCCTGTCGGCATCCCGCCTTCGCCATAAGCGAACGCATTCGGCCCGGTTGTCCCGACCGGCGCGCCGCCGTAAATCGTGAGCTCGTTGCTGGGGTCGAATTTGTAGGTACCTTGCCAGGTGAAATAGTTATAGGTGTTGGTGTCGTACCCATCGCTGAACATTAAAGAGCCGCTAAACGGTCCGTGGTCGTAGTCAAGTTGGACACCCTTGCTGTTGCTGTTCTGGGATGGGTTGAGCGCCGTCCGTAGCGCGACCGGGTTGTTCCACGGGAAGACCGATTCATATCCTTCGAGCGACGGCAGTTGTCCGACGGAGAGTTTGAAATCCTGGACCGGAGCGATCGCAATGTATACCGTACGGATCGGACCGGTTTGGAAGCGCGTGTCGGTGACATTTTTCGGTTTGTTCAGCCCGAGATTGATGTCTTGGTATTGCGCCGCCTGGACGCCAAATCCCCAGAAATCCGTGATGTCCGCCGGCTTCGTGACTTCGACTTCCCAAGCGTTGACCTTGGCGCCCGTCGAATGATTGCCGACGGTACTGTTGTATGGCGGGGCGCCACCCGCGCCGCTTTGCCAAAAGAAATAACCGTCGAGGGCCGCGTTGCCTTTCAGCTGACCCAACGGACCACCATCAAACGTATACGATTCAGGGTGCGCGAATTCCTCTTGCGCCTGCGCGGTCGCGATGGAAAACGCCGAGCAAGCCAGCAATGCGGCAAGCGCGGCTGACGTCGTGCGATTCTTCATCGATCAGCCCCCAAGATTTTTGCCCGCCGACACCGAATGCGCCGACGATCGGATCGCGCCGCCGCATTTTTTTGCGATCAGCCCGATATATCCGTTAAAATATATGTTTAGAAGGATATAGCGGCACGGGCAACCACTATTTGAACGCCGGCTTCATCGTGCCCGGCGCCGCGTTAGAGCAAAAACTAGGTTAGCCGCTTGCGGCAATCATTCTTGGCGCGCGCGCCAGTCGCCGTTCTCGACCGCCGCGAAAAATTCTTCGAGCGCGCGGTTGAATGCCGCGGGCTCTTCCAGATTGATGGCGTGGCCGGTCTTCGGCACCATAAACAGACCGGCGGTGGGGATGACGCGCTTCAGCCAGATATTCGTCTCGATGCACGGCTCGTCCTCGTCGCCGCAGGCAAGCAGCACCGGCATGCGGAGCTGGCTTAGGGCGGCGGCAAAATCCTCGAGCGACGGCCGCTTCGCCTGGTAATTTCGGCCGACCAGGGCCATGCCGACATTGGAATGTTCCCGCAAATGCGCGAGGAATTGCCAATAGCCGCGCGGGTCTTTTGCCTTGAGCTGAATTCGTGTCGGGCTCACCGCCATGGTCTCGGCGACCGCCGCGCTGCCTTGTGTCAGGAAGGCTTCGGCATTGGCGAGCGTGTTCTTGACGAACTCGGCGCGCAGCGCCGGCGGCGATCCCGAGCCTACGCCGGCCACCACCAGCGCCCGCGCCATGTCGGGATAGCGCAGGCCGAACTGCAGCGTCGCGTACGCGCCCTGACTTAAGCCGACGATATGGGCCTGCTTGATGCCGAGGTGATTGAGCACCGCCGCGGCGTCGTCGCGCGCGAACTCGTAGCCGTAATCGGCGTCGGTCTGCGGCACGTCCGACGGCGGATAGCCGCGCGCGTTATAGGTGACGCAACGATAGCGCCGGGAGAAATGTCGGACCTGACTTTCCCATTCGCGATAATCCGAGCCGTATTCGTGGATGAACAGGATCGGAAAGCCGCTGCCGGTTTCCTCGTAGTAGAGCTTGACGTTGCCCGATGGTGCGTACGGCATTGCTACTCCGCCGGTTCGAGCTGTTTCTCGGCGCGGAAGAAATTGCCGGAGAGGACATGAACGGTCGCTTGCGCGGGGTCGAATGTGACGCCGGCGGGATCGCCGCCGTCCTGCACCAGCTTGATCTGCTGTTCGAGGAAGCGGCGTTGCATGACGATGCCGCGGTCGCTCTGCGCCAAATGTTCCTCGGAGTGCCTGCTGATGACGCCCTGCCCGACCTGCGCCTCGAAGTCGCCGGGCACGTCCTGGCGCTCTTCCTCGGTCTTTTCGCCCCACAGCTTGCCGTCGATGGCGAGCGCGAACGGCCGCTTCTCGCGCACCTTCTGGACGAAGACTTGGAAATAGCTGCCGTCGTCGGCCGGCACGACCCACGACACGCCGGTCGACGGACCGGCATCCATGCGGATCGACGGCACGCTCATGATGTTGGGCGAGATCCAGTGCGAGATGCGGTCCATCTCGCGCCCGTCATCGAGCTTGCGATACGCCGAGTAATAGGCGCCGTTCTCGACGCCGGCGAAATCGCATTTCGGCATGACTTTGAACTCGGCGACGAACTGCACGACGGTGAAGGTCGAGTGCAGGACCTGGACATGGAACGGGTCGAGCACGTTGTCGTTCATGTGCAGCCAGCTGTAGGGCAGCACCTCGTAGCTGTCGTCGCCGGTGGCGCCCTGGCCGCCGATCACTTGCTGAAGCTGCTCGCCGGGCGCGAGGTTTTCGAGATTGTCGTATTTTGGCAGCACCGGCTTCTTATTGGGCGGCCCCATATAGGCGAACACCAGCCCGTAGCGCTCCTCGACCGGGTACCAGGGCTGGCGCGCGACGTCGCGGTGCAAGCCATGCTCCGGCTCGCACGGCTGGTCGAGGCAGGTGCCGTCCACGCCGAACAGCCAGCCGTGATAGCAGCAGCGGATGCCTTCGTCCTCGACCTTGCCGTAGAACAAGGTGGTGCCGCGATGCATGCAGCGCGGATAGAGCAGGCCGGTCCGGCCCTTACGGTCGCGGAATAGAATCAAATCTTCGCCCAGCACCTTCACTTTTTTCGGCCGCGTCGTCGCTTGCGCCGAGGTCGCGACCGGCTGCCAGTAGCGCCGGAACAATTCGCCCATCGGCGTGCCGGGGCCGATCTCGGTCAGCAGCTTGTTCGACTGCGCGGGCTTGCGGCCATACGCGGTGCCGGTGTCGATCGCGCCTTTGGTGCCGGTCATGTCACGCTCCGAACTGTCATATCTTTCACTGCATAGGAGGGGATGAATCGGCGCCAATCAAGCGGAAATCCGGCAACGCCGGAATGCGGGACGGGCCGCGATATTTGCCTCCCCCTCGATGGGGGAGGCGGCGAGCACAGCGAGCGGTGGGGGTGATCGTCTTATCGGCATCACCCCCACCCGAAATGCTGCGCATTTCGTCCTCCCCCATCGAGGGGGAGGAAAAAAACGGAGATCGGCTTCGCTATTGAATCCGATCGGGTTCGTATCGGCTTCGAATTGGGTTCGCTTTGGCTTCGTTTTTCAGGTTCCGTCGTTGATTTCTTTCGGAAAATTGGGTTCGCTTTCCGAATTTTTTTGGTGGTGGGCCTGAGCCTTCATGGCGCGGTGCCGCGCCAGCATCGATAGCGCGCGGTCGAGCGCGCGCTCGATCGCGGTTTCCCGGCGACCCACTTCCTCGACTTGCTCGGGCCAGATGTCGGCGGGCTTGACGCTGTTCGAGTGCAGCACGGACGGATTGTAATGCGCCGTGCGGCGATAGGTGACACGATGAAGTTCAGCGTCAAACAGCGCCGCCTCGATGCGCTGTACGCGGCAGAGCCGCCATTGGTGCAACGCGATCTGCCGCACCAGTTCCTCCTCGAACGCATCTTGCGGATCGAAGGCGGCGCGCACGGCGGCGCTGTGGGCGGCAAACGCCGCCTCGTCCTCGACAAGCGTCAGCGGCAACTCGCCGGGACGACGGCGTTTTCGAGCATTTTGGCTGGATTTGGCCCTTCCTTCTGGAGTGTTCGGGCCGGTGCTGCGCAGCGCGTTGGCACGGTTGGCGGCGATCTGAAGGTCGGTTGTCATGTCCAGCACATAACGCAAATTACAGCGATTGTCAAGAGAAATTTTGCATTTTGCGGAATTATCCCCTTGACAAACGGAACCACAACCCCTAGATTATTGGCAGAAAACAAAGGGATTTGGCAATGGTTGACCTTACTGATCTGGCCTTTCACGACGAACGCAAGGCACGTGAGTATTTCGAAACCCTCCGCTGGCCGAACGGCGTGACGTGCCCGCATTGCGGTAACGCCAACAGTGCCCGCATCTTCCGCATTACCGCGAATGAGGAAGCCAAGGTCCGCGACGGCCTGTTTTCGTGTCAGGACTGCAAGGGCCAGTTCACGGTCCGCACCGGGCATGTGATGGAAAGCTCCCACGTCCCGCTGACCAAGTGGGCGATGGCGTTCCGCCTCATGGCGTCGGCCAAGAAAGGCATTAGCGCGCATCAACTGGGGCGCACGATTGGCGTGACGTACAAGACCGCATGGTTCATGTGTCATCGCATCCGCGAAAGCATGCGCGATGTGTCCGGCGGCAAACTCGGCGGTCCCGGCTCTATCGTCGAGGCTGATGAGGTTTATATCGGCGGCAAAAAGCGCAAAGGCACTCCGGGCGACGGTC
>JASHUX010000333.1 GCA_030039775.1 Alphaproteobacteria bacterium
AGGCGCCGCAATCGGCCCCTTTTCTATCGTCATACCATCGGAAGCCAGGATGCCATGACGCGCCTTGCCGTAACACCCGTGACGCCCGGTTTCGTCGCCGAAATCGGCGGCGTCGACCTGTCCCGCACGCCCGATCCGGAGACGGTGGCGGCGATCGTCGCGGCGATGGACCGCCATGCGGTGTGCTATTACCGGCCCGGCCGGGCGATGCCCGACGACGCGCATCTCGCGCTCGGCAAGGCACTGGGGCCGATCGATCCGACACCGGTGTTCAAGATCACCGGGCGCAAGAAGACCCGTATCTCGGCCGAGCTCCAGGACGTTGCCAATATCGACGAGAACGACAACGTCATGGCGGAGGGCAGCCGCGTCATCCTATTCCGGCGCGGCGACCGCCTCTGGCATTGCGACATGTCGTTCCATCCCAATCGCGCGGTCTATTCGCTGCTCTCGGCGCACGAGATTCCGCCCGAGGGCGGCGATACCGAGTTCTGCGACCTGCGCGCCGCCTACGACGCGCTGCCCGCCGCCACCAAGGCGCGGATCGAGGGTCTGGTCGCGGTGCATTCGATTTGGTACTCGCGCGACGCCGCCGGCTTTCCGGCGCCAACGGAGGAAGAGCTCGAATCGCGGCCGCCGTCCTATCACAAGCTGGCTCAGGTCCATCCCGGCTCGAAGCGCAAGACGCTCTACCTTGCCTCGCACGCCTCGCATATCGAAGGCTGGCCGATCGACGAGGGCCGGGCGCTCTTGAAGGAGCTGAAGGAGTTCGCGACCCAAGGCCGCTTCGTCTATCGCCACCAATGGCGCCTCGGCGACATCGTGATCTGGGACAATCGCTGCACCATGCATCGCGGCACCCCTTACGAGGACACACGCTACCGCCGCGATATGCGGCGTGCTACCACACGCGAAATGGCCGCGTCGGCCTGACGGGACAACGGAATGACCGATTACGAGGACGAAGACGACGAAATCAACGCGTTGCCGCACATCGTGCTCATCAATCACGAGGAGCAGTATTCGCTGTGGCGCGCCGACATGGAGATTCCGGGGGGGTGGCGGCAATGTTTCGGCCCGGATACTAGGGCGGCCTGCTACGCCTGGGTCGACAAGACCTGGACCGACATGCGCCCGTTGAGCTTGCGCAAGGCGATGGAAGAAGACGAGCGTCAGGCGCGCGAGGAAGCCGCGAAGAAAAAGGGCTCCTAGCCGAGCGCCGCCGCATCGAATTTGACGAGCATCACTCTGAGCGGGCGGCGGCGTGCCGCCAGCGCCCCGACATGGCCCGGGCCCGGGTCGAGATCGATCAGGGACCAGCTTTCCTGCGGCGCGTCGTCGTCCTCGAGCGCCAGCACCTCGGGCTTCGCTCCCGGGATGACGGCGACGCGATAGCGGTGCAGGTCGAGACTCATCCCATAGCCCAGCGCTTTCACCACCGCTTCCTTGCGCGACCAGCAACGGAAGAAGGCGTCCTCGGCCTCGGCCGGCGGCACGCGCGCGAAATCGGCCGCCTCGCCGGGATGGAAATAGCGTTGCACGATCGCGGCGCGCTCGGTCATGGGGCGCAGCGCCTCTACGTCGACGCCGATCGGAAGGCGCCGGGCGAGCGCGATCAGCACGATGCCGCAGCTGTGCGACATGTTGAATTCGACGCCGCGCTCGGGCGCGAGGCTCGGTTTGCCGTAGGCGTTGGCGATAAAGGCGAACGATTGCGGCGCCGCGTCGAGCATCGCGCCCAGCAGCAAGCGCAGTACGCCATGGGCGGCGGTGAAGCTCTGTCGATCCTCGGCGCGGACGAAGCGTTTGGCGCGGTCCTGCTCGTCCCCGCTCATCAGCGCGAACAGGGCGCGCTCCGCGGCCCCAGCGATATCGCCGACCGCGATGTTCCAGCAGACGACGCTACCGGCCGCCGGCGGCGCCGCATCCGGCGCGTGGACCGGCCAAGGCGCGGCGGTCAGTTGGCCTGGCCGCCCTTTTGCTGCGCGGCGGCGAAATGTTGTTCGTATTGATGGCGTTGGGTACGGATGTTGAAATCGAGCAGCGTGCCGCCCGATTCGAAATGCTGGATGAACACCTTGCCGAGCGCATAGGTCGCGGCGGCCGCGAGGGCGGGCTCGGTCAGCGCGCCCGCGATGGCGCCCACCAGCGGCACGAACTTCACCACGCTCGCGGCCGGCGCCGCCAGTATATAGGTGCCGCCGCCGCCGATCAGGGCGCCGATGATCGATTTCGCGGCGCTGCGCTGAAACGGCACGCCATAGAGCCGTGCCAACGAATGCACCATCTTGAGCTCGACCAGCGAGATCGCGGCGAGATCGAGAAGGGGCACCGGGATCAACCCGCCGCCCGCCGCCCAGCCCATATATTCATGGACGATGTGGATTGCGGCGGCTTCCTTGCCGGGGCGGAAAGTATCGGTTGCGTCGGCCATGGCTCCCTCCGGAAAAACGTCTCGATTTCGCGCGACGATAGCGTTGTGTCGGGGACGGATCAACCGGCGTCGCGAACCGTGCGTGCCAAGGTCAAGACATCGACGCATGCCGCGCCGTGACGCTTCAGGACTCGGGCGCATTCGGACACGGTCGCACCCGTGGTGAAGACGTCGTCGATCAGCACGATACGCTTGCCCTTGACGGCACGGCCGGGCTTTACCGCGAAAGCCGCGGCGACGTTGCGCCGCCGCGCGTCGCGATTGCCCTTGCCTTGGGGCGGCGTCCGGCGAGTGCGAATCAGGAGATCGGGCGCGACCGGCGGTCCGCCCGCGGTGCGTAAGGCTTGCGCCAGGATGGCGGCTTGGTTGTAGCGGCGGGCGAACAGGCGCGTCCAATGCAGCGGCACCGGCACGGCGAGGTCGGCGTCGCGGATCAGCTCGGCCCCGGCGCGCTTCAGCCATTGGCCGAAAGCGGGCGCGGGATGGAGTCGGTCGCCGTGCTTGAAGCCGAGGATCAGCTTGCGGCTCGAATCGTCGTAGCGGAGGGCCGCCCGGGCGCGGTCGTAACGCGGCTGGCGCCGCACGCACTCGCCGCACAGCGTCGATTCGCCGAGATCGAACTCGAACGGTAGGCCGCAACAGACGCAGCACGGCGATCCCAGAAAGGTGAGGCCGCGCCAGCATTCCGCGCACAGCGTTGCCGCGTCCCGCACCGCGGCGCCGCAGGAAATGCAGCGCGGCGGCAAGAGAATGTCGATCACCGAGGACGCCAGTCGGCTCACCGCCGGCGCCAACGCCATGCCGGGCATAGGCCAGTGTGGCGCGCATGCCGGGGCATGTGTCAATGAATCAATGAACCGCCAAGACACCAAGGCACCACGATTCGCCTATACTGTTTTTTTTCGTGTCTTTGTGCCTCGGTGGTTCAAAGTCTCGGACGGCATGGCTGACCAAAACCCCCTGACCCTGTTCGATCGGCGGGCGTCGCGCCGGTTTCGCGAGCGCGCGGCGCGGCGCTGGGGCGAGGCCGATTTCCTGGTCGACGAGGTCGCCGAGCGGCTGGCCGACCGGCTCGACGACGTGCAGCGCAAATTCCCGCTCGCGCTCGATCTCGGCAGCCGGGGCGGCGTGCTGGCGCGCACGCTCAACGGCCGCGGCGGCATCGAGGCGCTGATCGAGACGGACGCGGCCCCCGGCTTTCACCCCACCGTCGTTGCCGAGCCCGATCTGCTGCCGTTCAAGCCCGCGACCTTCGATCTGATCCTGAGCGTGCTCGACCTGCACCGCGTCAGCGACCTTCCCGGCGCGCTCGTTCAATTGCGCCAAACGCTGAAGCCCGACGGGTTGTTGTTGGCAACGCTGTTCGCGGGCGAGACGCTGACCGAGCTGCGCCGCGCTTGGATGGAAGCGGAGCTGATCGAGCAGGGCGGCGCCGGCATGCGCGTCGCGCCCTTCGCCGACCCGCGCGACCTCGGCGCGCTGTTGCAGCGCACCGGTTTTGCCGTGCCGGTGATCGACAGCGACGCGATCGAAGTGTCGTACGATAGCGCGTTCAAGCTGATGCGCGACCTGCGCGCCATGGGCGAGGCCAACGCCATGACGGAGCGCGCGCGCAACTTCACCCGCCGCGGCACGCTGTTGCACGCGATCGAGATCTACGACGCGGCCGCAGGCCCGGATGGCCGCGTCACGGCGCGGTTCGAGATCGTCACCCTCACCGCTTGGGCACCGCTACAAGCCCGCTAGCGCGCGGACCTCGTTCGGCGTCGTGCCGGCCGCCCGCATCTCGGCCAAGGTCATGGCGCGGTCGCGCTTGGCGAAGCGCTTGCCCTCTTCGTCGGTCAGCAACTTGTGGTGATGCCAATGCGGCACCGGCAGGTCGAGCAGCGCCTGCAACAGGCGATGGATATGCGTTGCCAGGAACAGGTCGCGGGCGCGCGTCACCAGAGTCACGCTTTGGATTGCATCGTCGACCGTAACGGCGAGATGGTACGAGGCGGGCGTGTCCTTCCGCGCCAGCACGACGTCCCCGAGCGCCAAGGGATTAGCCTCGACCGTGCCCAATCCCTCATCGACCCAGTCGAGCGGCCCGGTGCGGTCGAACGCGCGTTCAACATCGAGCCGCAGCGCATAGGTCGCGCCGGCCTCGATCCGACGCCGCCGCTCGTCGGGGCCGAGATCGCGACACGTGCCGGGGTAAATCGCCTCGGCACCATGCGGGGCGCTGGCGGCGCGGGCGATATCGGCGCGGGTGCAGAAACAGGGATAGATCAGACCTTGCGCCTCGAGTCGGTCGAGCGCGGCGCGATAATCGGGGAAATGCTCGGACTGGCGGCGCACGTCGCCGTCCCAATCGATGCCGAGCCAGCGCAAATCCTCTTCGATGCCGGCGACGAATGCCTCGCGGCAACGCGCGCGATCGATGTCTTCGATGCGCAACAGGAAATTGCCGCCAGCATCGCGGGCCTTATGCCACGCGAACAGCGCCGAATAAGCATGGCCGAGATGGAGCCGCCCGGTCGGGCTCGGCGCGAACCGCGTAACGATCACGGCTCCGCCGATAACCCCACCAGCGCGTGGTACGACGCATCGGGCAAGAGCCCGCTGTCATAAACGACCGTGAGCCGCTCGATCTTGCCGTCACGGTCGAGCGCCAGGGCGGTGTTGCCGCGCTTCATTGCGAACGATCCGGCCGGCGTCCATTCATAGCCGCCGCCCTGGTCGCCGCCGACGACATGCGCGAGCGCCGCGCCTTTGCCGTAAGGCACGGCGCCGAGCGCGCGGGCGAGATAGCGCTCGATCGCGAGCCGCCCCAGGATCTGTGCGTGCAACGCCATGTCCTCATAGACCGCGTCGTAGGAGAACATCGTCGCCGCTGCCTTAGCGTCACCGGCCGCGAAGGCGGCATTCAGCGCCGCCGCGACGTCATGGATTTTGCCGGTGGCGTTGCCGACATCGTCGTGGAAATCGGTCGGATAGGTCGGCTTGAGCGGCGCGGTCACGCGCTGCGAGCTGCGGCTGTCCCAATAATCCATCCAGCGGACGATCTTGCCGTTATCGTCGAAGCTGACGGCACCGAGGATGCGCAGTTCCTTGCCGAACAATTCCGGCGTGTCGGTGAACGCGACCAGCGCCGAGCGTTCGTCGCCGTAGATGCGCGTCGGGTAGGACAGGCCGGACGGCGGCCATTTCGGCATGAAGGTGGTGAAAATCTTGTTGAGCGATTCCCAGCTTGGCCAGATACCGCCCGACGACGCGTCGATATAGAGCACTTTGTCCTTGGCGAAGTAAGTCATCAGCACGTCGGGCTGGTGCTTGCTCTTGGCGGTGAAAAAGCCCTGGAACCGCGCCGCGATCGCCGGCGACGCATGCGACACGTCGGTGATCGCCGGATAAGGCAGGGTCTCGTCCGCGCGTGCCGCCGTCATCGCCGCAAGCGCCCCGATCGCCGCCAGTCCCGCCATCCATTGCCGCATCGTTTCCTCCCGGTTTCCATTCCGGCGGATTATGCCGCAACTGTTTTGCGCGCGGCTAGGCAAAGCCGCGCTTTGGGCTTAAACAAGGCGCATGGCCATCACGAATTTCCGCGGCAAGACCGCGTTCATCACCGGCGCCGCCTCGGGCATGGGGCGAGGCATGGCGCGCAACTTCGCGCAGGCGGGCATCAATATCGCGCTCGCCGACATCGATCTGCCGACCCTCGAAGAGGCGCGCGACGAGATCGAGCGGCTGGGCGTGACGGCGCGCGGCTATCTGCTCGACGTCTCCGACCGCGCCCAGGTTTACGAGATTGCCGACGCGGTCGAGCGCGATTTCGGCAAGGTACACATCGTCTGCAACAATGCCGGCGTCGGCTCCGGCGCGCCGTCGCTCGACGAAACCCCCGATGAGATTTTCGATTGGATGTTCGGGGTCAACACGATGGGGCCGATCCACGGCTTCAAGGCGTTCGCGCCCAAGCTCAAGAAGCACGGCGAAGGCGGACACATCGTCAACACGGCCTCGATCGCCGGCGTCAGGATCGCGCCCGGCATGAATAACGGAATTTACGCCGGCACCAAGTTCGCGGTGGTGGCGCTGTCCTTCGCCATGCAGGACGCGATGGCGAAACACGGCATCGGGGTATCGGTGTTGTGCCCGGCGGGCGTCGACACCAACATCTATCGCGCCGGCCGCGTCCGGCCCGAGCGGTTCGGCGGCCCGTTCGAGCGCGAGATTTCACCAGTGATGGCGCAGCTCCTGAAGCAGGGGCTGTCGCCGGACCAGGTCGGGCGCTACGTACTGCAAGCCATCAAGGACAACGACTTTTTCATCTTCACCCATCCCGAGACGCGCGAATGGGTGATGGAATGGCATGCGCGCGTGATGCACGGCTTCGATCGCGCCGACGCGCTGCGCGCGGTACTCGGCATCAACGCCGCGCCGCAGCCCGACCCGTCGAAAATGCGGCGGGGTTGAGCCGTGCCGCGAGAACCGAATTATTACGCCGCCGGCGGCTACGACCGCGCCGCAAAATTGCGCAAGGACAATGACTGGCTGGCGACGCGGCTCGACCATCCGCAAAGCCGCATCGTGCCTGTGTGGCGCAACCAGAACCTTGTCGCCAAGGCGCAAGACGGCGCGCCGCAACGCACGGCATTTTTGACACGCGACCAGATCGCCGGCGATCCGGGTCTCGAGGTGTTCCTGGGGCAGATCGAGGACCGGTGTTTCTTCGCGCGCGACCTCTCCGCCATCGAGACGCCGCTCGACATCATCCGCTCCGACGTGCCGCTTGAATTCGCCGACCTGCGGCGTGTCGGGCCGCTGGTCGGAAACCGCGACGGCTCGCTGATGGCGTACGCGCGCGGCATCCTCTATTGGCACAGCCGGCACGGTTTCTGCGGCGTGTGCGGCGCGCCGACCAAGCCGGAAGAGGCGGGCCACGTCCGCCGCTGCACCAATGAGAAATGCGCGGCCCAGCATTTCCCGCGCACCGATCCCGCCGTCATCATGCTGGTGCATGACGGCGACCGCTGCTTGCTCGGGCGGCAGAAGATTTGGCCGAAGGGTATGCATTCGACCCTGGCCGGGTTCGTCGAGCCGGGCGAAAGTCTCGAGGACGCGGTGGCGCGCGAAGTGTTCGAGGAGGCCGGCGTCCAGGTCGCCGACGTGACCTATCATTCGTCGCAGCCTTGGCCGTTTCCGGCGTCGCTGATGCTGGGCTTTCACGCGCGCGCGACCACGACCGACATCCATATCGACCCGGACGAGATCGAGGCGGCGAATTGGTTCAGCCGCGATTTCCT
>JASHUX010000334.1 GCA_030039775.1 Alphaproteobacteria bacterium
GCGGATGCGCGACAGCTCGATGGTCAGATTGTCGGTGATGCCGTCGGCGAAATAATCCTGCTGCGGGTCGCCGGAAAGGTTGACGAACGGCAGCACCACGATCGAGAGGTGGGCCGGCGGGTTGGCGACCGTCACGGTCGGCCTGCTGCCGGCGACGTAGTACCAAACGCCTGCGGCGATCACCGCGATCAGCAAAACGACGCCCGCCATCAGTGGTGTGCGGTTCTTGCGTTTCACGGGCGCCGATGGCCGCGGCGGCGCGCGCAAGCCGAGCTCGATCGCGTAAGCGCGCACCGGTTCCGCGATGTTCTTGAGGCGCTGCTCGCCCATGTCGGCGGCGTGGAGGTCGATCCGTGATCGGACCTGGCGATAGGCGTCCTCCGAGAGACAAATGCCGCCCGGCTTGGCAACGCCTTCAAGACGAGCGGCGATGTTGACGCCGTCGCCCATCAGGTCGCCGTCGGCTTCTTCGACCACGTCGCCCAAATGGATGCCGATGCGGAACTCGATCCGCCGCTCGGTCTGAAGGCCGGCATTGCGCTCGGCCATGCCGTTCTGCACTTCGATGGCGCAGCGCACGGCATCGACCACGCTGCGGAACTCGACCAGCGCCCCGTCCCCGGTGCGCTTCACCACCCGGCCGGCGTGAGCAGCCACCGCCGGGTCGAGCAGGTCGCCCCAAAGCGCCCGCAGACGGGCCAGCGTGCGCTCCTCGTCGGCGCCCGCAAGACGGCTGTAGCCGACCACGTCGGCCGCCAAGATCGCCGCCAGCTTGCGCTTTTCCGCCATGTGAGGAGTGCCGCCCGCCGCGATCATGGGCTTGGCAGGAGGCGGCGGCAAGGGCGGATTGGGGCGCTTTTCGCCCTAGCCTATCCACAGGCTCCTGACCATATAATGGCCCTCCCAAGAGCTATCCGAGCATGCAGGACATCAAGGTTCGCGGCGCGCGCGAGCACAATCTCAAGAACATCGATGTCGAGATGCCGCGCGATTCGCTGGTGGTCATCACCGGCCTCAGCGGTTCCGGCAAATCG
Source organism: Alphaproteobacteria bacterium (assembly GCA_030039775.1). Classification (GTDB taxonomy): domain Bacteria; phylum Pseudomonadota; class Alphaproteobacteria; order ATCC43930; family CGMCC-115725; genus JAATGI01. The sequence continues at coordinate 1,035 of JASHUX010000334.1, forward strand.
TCGCTCGCCTTCGACACGATTTACGCCGAGGGCCAGCGCCGTTATGTCGAAAGCCTATCGGCCTACGCGCGCCAGTTCCTCGAATTGATGGAGAAGCCCGACGTCGACGCCATCGAGGGCCTGTCGCCGGCGATCTCCATCGAGCAAAAGACCACCTCGCGCAATCCGCGCTCGACCGTCGGCACCGTCACCGAGATTTACGACTATATGCGGCTGCTCTATGCGCGCGTCGGCATTCCGTACTCGCCGGCGACCGGCCTGCCGATCGAAAGCCAGACCGTGTCGCAGATGGTCGACCGCGTGTTGTCGCTGCCCGAAGGCACGCGGCTTTATCTGCTGGCGCCGATCGTACGCGGCCGCAAGGGCGAGTACCGGAAGGAACTGCAGGACCTGCAGAAGCGCGGCTTTCAGCGCGTCAAGATCGACGGCAAGATGCACGAGATCGACGCCGCTCCGGCGCTCGACAAGAAACTCAAGCACGACATCGCCGTGGTGGTCGACCGGCTGGTGGTGCGCGACAACGTCAAGCAACGGCTTGCCGATTCATTCGAGACCGCGCTGAAGCTCGCCGACGGCATCGCCATCGCCGAGAATGCCGACCGCGACGAGCAGATCATCTTCTCGGCCAAGTTCGCCTGCCCGGTTTCCGGCTTCACCATTCCCGAGATCGAGCCGCGCCTGTTTTCGTTCAACAATCCGTACGGCGCCTGCCCGACCTGCGACGGGCTCGGCACCAAATTGTTCTTCGATCCCGAGCTGGTGGTGCCGGACGAGCGTCTGTCGTTGCGCGAGGGTGCCATCGCGCCCTGGGCCAATTCCACGTCGCAATATTACATGCAGACGCTGGACAGCCTGGCGCGGCATTTCAAGCAGAGCATGACGACGCCGTGGCGCGAGCTGCCGCAGAAAATGCGCGACACCATCCTGTTCGGCTTGGGCGAGACGCCGATCGCGATGAAATACGACGACGGCCGCCGCGCCTATACCACCACGCGGCCGTTCGAGGGCGTGATCCCGAACATGGACCGGCGTTACCGCGAGACCGACAGCGCCTGGGTGCGTGAGGAGCTGGGGCGCTACCACAACACCGCCGACTGCGAGAGCTGCCACGGCAGGCGCCTCAGGCCCGAAGCGCTGGCAGTGAAAATCGACAAGAAGGACATCAGTCAGGTCAGCGAATTCTCGATTTCCGACGCCGCACGCTGGTTTGCCTCGCTCGAAGACAGGCTCACCGAAAAGCAAAAAGACATCGCCCGCCGCATCTTGAAGGAGATCAACGAGCGGCTCGGGTTCCTCGAGAATGTCGGCCTCGAATACCTGACGTTGTCGCGTAATTCCGGCACGCTGTCGGGCGGCGAGAGCCAGCGCATCCGGCTCGCGTCGCAGATTGGGTCCGGCCTTACCGGTGTGCTCTATGTCCTCGATGAGCCCTCGATCGGCCTGCATCAGCGCGATAACGACCGGCTGCTCGCAACGCTGAAACGCCTTCGCGATCTCGGCAACACCGTCCTCGTCGTCGAGCATGACGAAGAGGCGATCCGCGCCGCCGATTATTTGATCGACATGGGCCCGGCCGCCGGCGTGCATGGCGGCCACGTTATCGCCGCCGGCATCCCCGACAAGGTGCTGAACACGCCCGCGAGCATCACCGGCCAGTACCTGACCGGACGGCGGCGCATCGAAATCCCGACGACGCGGCGCCAGGGCCATCTCGGTCAGCACCTCACGGTCAAGGGCGCGCGCGCCAATAACCTCAAGAACATCACGGTCGATTTCCCGCTCGGCACCTTTACCTGCATCACCGGCGTGTCGGGCGGCGGCAAGTCGAGCCTGATCGTCGATACGCTGTACAAGGCGCTTGCCCGTTTCCTCAACGGCGCGCGCGAGCATCCGGGGCCGCACGACGCCATCCTCGGCACCGAAAACCTCGACAAGATCGTCGACATCGACCAGTCGCCGATCGGTCGCACACCGCGCTCCAACCCCGCGACCTATACCGGCGCCTTCACGCCGATCCGCGATTGGTTCGCCGGCCTGCCCGAGGCGAAGGCACGCGGCTACGGGCCGGGCCGGTTCTCGTTCAACGTCAAGGGCGGGCGCTGCGAGGCGTGCCAGGGCGACGGTGTCATCAAGATCGAGATGCACTTCTTGCCCGACGTCTATGTCCAGTGCGACGTGTGCAAGGGCAAGCGCTACAATCGCGAGACCCTCGAGGTGTTGTTCAAGGACAAGTCGATCGCCGACGTGCTCGACATGACGGTCGACGACGGCGCCGAATTCTTCAAGGCGGTGCCGACCATTCGCCGCACCCTCGAGA
>JASHUX010000335.1 GCA_030039775.1 Alphaproteobacteria bacterium
CGTTCCATGCGGTTTGTTAGTTACTATGTAAACCCAGCCACCGGTCATTTTCCGGATATTCAGGTGGCCTGAGACCCGCGGGTCAAGCCCGCGGGTGACCAAGGAGAGAGACCAAGAGGAGGCGACGATGATCCTGGTGACGGGCGCGACCGGCAATATCGGCAAGGAATTGGTGCCGCAGCTTTTGGCGAAGGGCGAAAAGGTGCGCGTCGTCACGCGCGACGCGGCGAAGGTCGCCAATCTCGGCGGCAAGGTCGACGTGATGATCGGCGACCTCAAGAACGCCGATACCGTAAAGCGCGCGGTCGCCGGCGCCGACGCCGTGTTCCTGGTCGGCATCATCGCCGACACGACGCAAAGCGCCGACCGTCAGCTCATCGCCGAGAGCGCCAAGGCCGGCGTCAAGCGCATCGCCAAAATCTCGGCGCGCTCGAACGGGCGCGGCATCGGCCAAATCCATTTCGAGCAGGAAGAGCTGATCCGCCAATCCGGCGTCGCGTGGACGTTCCTGCGCTGCGGCATGTTCATGTCGAACACCCTCGGTTGGGCGGGCACGATCAAGGCGCAGGGCGCGGTCTATTCGCCGTTCGGCCAAGGCAAGATGGCGATGATCCCGCCCAAGGACATTGCCGCGGTCGCCACCTTGGCGCTGACCGGACCCGGCCATGAGGGGCAGATCTACGACCTTCACGGCGACACGCTGCTGACCGTGCCGGAACAGGTGGCGATCCTGTCGCGCGTCGTCGGAAAGCCGATCAGGGTCGTCGACATCACGCCCGAGGCGGCGAGCGAACGGCTCCGCGCCGCCGGCGGCTCGCCCATGCTGGTCGAAGGCCTGACAGCGTTGTGGACCATGGTCCGCAACAACGAGGCGCAATTCCGCAACGACGAAGTCAGGCGCCTGACCGGCCATCCGCCGCAATCATTCGAATCGTTTTGCGAGGCGCATAAAGCGGCCTTCATGGCGTGACGCCGGAATACGTTTTGTCCGGCCTCACCAGATCAACGACCGGGACCTCGACCGCCGCTCCGTCGCTCTCCGCGAACGCCGTCATCCCGACGATGCGATACGTGCCCTCGGCGATCGGCTGGCCCGGCATCGCCGGATGTTTCGGATCGGCCGTCGCCGCGAACGGTGCGTGGCACTCCCACCCGCAGCGGGTCAAGCGATTCCAAGTGAGGTCCTGGTAGATGACGTAATTGTCGATGAGCTGCATGACCTGGATCGGTTGTCCCACGCTCGAAAACGACAGCTTGTCCAAATCCCAGGCACAGTAATGCGCCTCCTGCGCGACGAACGTCGCCATGTGCAACGGCCAAGGGGTTGTGCCGGGGCCGGAGGCACAGTTGAATTGCGCCGGATCGAAGCCGCGCCGAACCTGGGCCCGGATGTCGGCATTGGGGGCGCCCCAAAAAATCACCGCCGCCAGGCCCAAAATCCAGGCCGGCGACGGCGCGAATTTCGCTCTATTGCCGTGGATCCGGACGATCATAGGGTAAAATATACTATTCCGATCAACCGGTTAGAATGAAAAAGCAGAGTGCGAAAAAAATCAAACAGAAACCGTATTTTTCTAAAATCCCTTTCACCGCTTTTTAAGGACTTTCGCGCCAAACTCCTCTGGTATTCGCCCGAAGGAGGGGAACATGGCTTTGTCGAAGCAGTCGATCGAAACCCTGGTGGACCTGGTCGAGATCAAGATCAGCTACATGGACGTGCTGGATCGCGACGACGCGAAAGAGCTGCGCGTTCTGGAGCGGTGCCGCGACGAACTGAAGTCGTTCACCGCTACCGCGACCGCCGACGTGGTGCCGTTCGTCCGCGCGCAGCGCCGGGCGGGCATCCGCGCCGACCTCGCCGCCGTCTGATCCGGTCCGCCGTTCCGGCCATCGGAACGGCGTGTTTGGTCGCCCGGCGATGCGTGCCATAATGCGGCGCGCGACGGTCCGTCGGCCGATCGCGCACGCAAGTCGATAAGGACGGGATATGGCACCGAGTGCGCCACGCATCCATCCGGTAGTGCTGTCCGGCGGTTCCGGGACCCGGCTGTGGCCGATGTCCCGAGCGCATTATCCAAAACAATTTCTGCCGCTGACCTCGCGCCGATCGCTGTTGCAGGAAGCGGTGCAGCGCGTCGGCGACGCCCGATTCGCGGCGCCCCTGTTCGTCGCCAATGACGAGCATCGCTTCATCATCGCCGAGCAGGTGCGTGCTCTCGACGTCACGCCGCTGGCGATCGTCTTGGAGCCGGTGGGCCGCAACACCGCCCCGGCCGCCGCCGTCGCAGCCCTGACGCTGACCGCAAGCGAGCCCGACGCGCTGATGCTGGTCATGCCGTCGGATCATGTGATCGGCAATATCGATCCGTTCTACGCAGCGATCGACCGCGCGGCCGGCGCTGCCCGCACCGGCCGTCTCGTCACCTTCGGCATCGAGGCCGACCGCCCCGAAACCGGCTACGGCTATCTGAAGCGCGGCGCCGCCCTCGACGGCGTCGATGGCGCGTTCGCGCTCGGCGCCTTCGTCGAGAAGCCTGACCGGGCGCGCGCCGAGAGCTATCTCGCCGCCGGCGATTATTTCTGGAACAGCGGCATTTTCCTGTTTCCGGCCGCGCTTTATCTCGAGGAGCTGCAGCGGTTGCAGCCCGACACCGTCGCCGCCTGCCGCCGCGCCGTGAGCGCCGCGAAGCGCGACATCGATTTCCTGCGTCTCGACAAGGACGCGTTCGCCAAGGCCGAGAACAAGTCCATCGACTACGCCGTGATGGAGCACACCGCGCGCGCCGCCATGGTGCCCGTGTCGATGGGCTGGAGCGACGCCGGCACATGGGACGCGCTGTGGCGCATGGGCGTGCAGGACGAGCAAGAGGACGTCCGCATCGGCGACGTCGTCGCCGAGGACACTAAGCGCTCTTACCTGCGCGCTGAACAGGGCTTGCTGGTGACGCTGGGCGTCGAGGATTTGATCGTGGTCTCGACCGCCGACGCCGTCATGGTGGCGAAGCGCGACCGAGCCGAGGATGTCTCGGCCGTGGTGAAACGGCTGCAGCGCGACGGCCGCGCCGAAGCCTCCGCTAACCCGATCGTGCATCGGCCCTGGGGCTCGTTCCGCTCGATCCATAACGGCGACCGGGTGCAGGTGAAGCACATCACCGTCAAGCCCGGCGCCAAACTGTCGCTGCAGATGCATCATCACCGCGCCGAGCACTGGGTCGTGGTCAGCGGCACCGCCAAGGTGGTGCGCGGCAACGAAGAGATCGTGCTCCACGAGGACCAATCGACCTACATCCCGATCGGCACGCCGCACCGGCTCGAAAATCCCGGCAAGATCATGCTGCACGTGATCGAGGTGCAGTCGGGCTCTTATCTCGGCGAGGACGACATCGTCCGCTTCGAAGACAACTACGGCCGGAGCTAATTCCTCTTTCCGCGCCCGTTTGCGCCGTGCTTTAGTTTCCCCCGATCAACAAGGGGGATGGCGATGAACCAGGCCGAAATCGACGCGGGCGTCACCGTCGTCGGCCACCCGCTGATCCTGCACAAATTATCGATCATGCGCCGCAAGGCGACCTCGACCGGCAAATTTCGCCAGTTGCTGCGCGAGATTTCGCTCTTGCTCGCCTACGAAGTGACGCGCGACCTGCCGCTGGCGTTCGAGAGCATCGAGACGCCGCTGACCGCGTACGACGCGCCGACCATCGAGGGCAAGAAGCTCTGTCTCATCGCCATCCTGCGCGCCGGCGACGGCTTGGTGCAGGGCATTCTCGATCTGGTGCCGAGCGCGCGCGTCGGCCATATCGGCCTTTACCGCGATCCGAAGACGCTCCTCGCCGTCGAGTATTTCTATAAAGTGCCGGACCTCGCGGGGCGGCTCGTCATCGTGGTCGACCCGATGCTCGCGACCGGCCACACCGCCATCGCCGCGGTGACGCGGCTCAAGCAAAGCGGCGCGCAGCACATCAAGTTCTTGTGCCTCTTATCGGCGCCCGAAGGCATCCGCGCCTTCCGCGAGGCGCATCCCGACGTGCCGGTTTTCACCGCCGCCATCGACGATCATCTGAACGATCACGGCTATATCGTGCCGGGCCTCGGCGATGCCGGCGACCGGCTTTACGGGACGAAGTGACGCGTCAGCCTGCCAGCTTTTTTTTCAGTATCTCGTTGAGCAGCGCCGGATTGGCCTTGCCGCCGGTTGCCTTCATCGCTTGCCCGACGAAAAATCCATAGAGCTTGTCCTTGCCCGATTTGTATTCGGCAACCTTGTCCGCGTTCGCGGCGAGGACCGCGTCGATGGCGGCCTCAATCGGTCCCACGTCGGTGACCTGCCGCAGCCCGCGCTCTGCGACGATGGCGCCGGCGCTCTTTCCTGTCTCCATCATCGCCGCGAACACGTCCTTGGCGATGCGGCCGGAAATCGTGTTGTCGCGGATCAGATCGAGCAGCTCGCCCAGCGCCGCCGCCGACACCGGTGAGGCCTCGATCTCTTTGCCAAGCTTGTTCAGCGCGCCGAACAGCTCGACCGTGACCCAATTCGCGGCGAGCTTCGCGTTCCTGCCCTTCGCCGCGGCCTCGAAGTAATCGGCATGCGATTTCTCCGCGACCAGCACATCGGCATCGTAGGGCGACAAGCCGAGCGCCGACACAAACCGCGCTTTTTTCGCATCGGGCAGTTCCGGCAACCCGCGCTTCAATTCCTCCACCCACGCCGCGTCGAGTTCCAGCGGCAACAGGTCCGGATCGGGGAAATAGCGGTAATCGTAGTCGTTTTCCTTCGAGCGCATCGGCCGCGTCTCGCCGCGATGCGAATCGTAAAGCCGCGTCTCCTGCGCCACCGTGGCGCCGTCTTCGATCAGGTCGATCTGGCGATGCGCCTCGTATTCGATCGCCTGCATCACGAAGCGCACCGAGTTGAGATTCTTGATCTCGGCCCGCGTGCCCAACTTTTCCCCTGGGCGCCGCACCGACACGTTGCAGTCACAGCGCATGGCGCCTTCCTCCATGTTGCCGTCGCATGTGCCGAGATAGCGCAGGATCGAGCGCAGCTTGCGCAGGTACGCGCCGGCTTCGTTGGCGCTGCGGAGGTCGGGCTCGGACACGATCTCCATCAGCCCGACGCCGGCGCGGTTCAAATCGACATAGGTAAGGCTCGGATGCTGGTCGTGTAGGCTCTTGCCCGCATCCTGTTCGAGGTGAAGGCGCGTGATGCCGATGCGCCGCGTTTCGCCGTTCGGCATGTCGAGCACGATTTCGCCCTTGCCGACGATCGGCTGCTTGTATTGCGAGATCTGATAGCCGGCCGGGAGGTCG
>JASHUX010000042.1 GCA_030039775.1 Alphaproteobacteria bacterium
TCCCGACCAGCTTGCCGCCGTCGAGCCGCGTGTATTCGAACTGCGCCGCGATGACGTGGCCGTTGCCGGCAAAGAAGCGCTTCGGCTTTGCCCAATGGCGGATGGCGACGCCGTTCATTTGCGCGAAGTCCTGTTCGTGCACGGTGGCGCCCATCGTCTCTGGGCCGCGGCGGTAGACCATCGTCACTTCCTCCGCGCCGAGCCGCTTGGTTTGTACCGCGATATCGATCGCGGTATTGCCGCCGCCGATCACCACGACGCGCCGCCCCACGGCCAGCCGCGACAGGTTTTCGGCCGCGCGCAAATCCGCGATGTAATCGACCGCGTTCGCCACGCCTGCTAGTCCCTCGCCGTCGCATTCCAGCGCCTTCACGCCTGCAAGCCCCATGCCGAGGAACACGGCGTCGTAATCCTTGCGCAATTGCGACAGTACGACGTCGCGGCCGAGCGCGTGGTTGGTCTGCGCGGCAATGCCGCCGATGCCGAGAATGAAATCGACTTCGCGGCGGGCGAACCGGTCGGGTACTTTGTATTCCGCGACGCCGTATTCGTTGAGGCCGCCCAAGCGTTCGCGCGCTTCGAACACCGTTACGTCATGGCCGAACCGCACCAAACGATGGGCGCACGACAGGCCCGCCGGGCCGCCGCCCACCACGGCGATCTTCTTGCCGGTCGCCGCGGCGCGCGCGAACGGATGTTTCGGCGCGGTGAGGATCGGGTCGGTGGCGTAGCGTTGCAGCCGACCGATCTGAATCGGGTCGCCTTCCTGGGCCGCGCGCACGCAGGCGCACTCGCACAAAATCTCGGTCGGGCAGACGCGGGCGCAGGCGCCGCCGAAAATGTTGGCTTCGAGAATCCGCATGCCGGCGCCGTCGACATTGTCGGTCGCGATCTTTTTGATGAAGCCCGGAATGTCGATGCCGGTCGGGCATGCTTCGATGCACGGCGCGTCATAGCAAAAATAACAGCGGTTGGCCTCGACCAGCGCCTGCTCGCGCGGCAACGGCGGATGAAGATCGCCGAAATTTTCGGCATAGCGCGCCGCATCGAGCCGCCCCGACGCGATGTCGGACTCGTGGTCGCCGCCGCCGTGCTGTTCCCTCTTCTCGATTGTCATGCCGCGATTTCCGCCCCCGCGCCGCGCCAAGGCAACTCTACGCAAATCCTGACCGATTGATCAAGATGCGCGACAAGCTCGTGCGTTCCCTCGACTGCGCGCGCCGCGCGCCTGCGCGGGCTAGTAGTCGACGGACGCACGGCGGTTCTATAGTCCGATAAAGACCACGCGATGAGGGCGTGATGGCGGCAAAGACGAGAAAGCGACAGGAAATGTTGGCACGGCCGGGATTGATCCGGCGACGCAATGTCGCGAAGATTCTCAAGGCCGCCGAGACCGTGTTCGCCAGCAAAGGCTTCAGCGGCGCCAGCACGGCCGCGATCGCCCGTCTCGCCGGCGTGCCCAAGCCCAATCTCCACTATTATTTTCGCACCAAGCAGGCGCTCTACGAAGCGGTGCTCGATCATGTTCTCGGCATGTGGGTCGATGCGATGGAGGAGCTGCATCCCGGCGCCGATCCGGCCGATGCGCTGTCGCGCTATGTCGCGCGCAAGATCGACCTGTCGCGGCGCTTGCCGGCCGCGTCGCGGCTCTGGGCGATGGAAATGCTGGCGGGCGCACCGCATATCGGCGGCTTCTTGCGCGGCCGCGTACGCGAGCTGGTAGCAGAAAAATCCGCCCTGATCGAAACCTGGATTGAGGCAGGCCGGATCGCGCCGGTCGTGCCAGCGCATTTGTTCTTCGTGATCTGGGCGGCGACTCAGACCTACGCCGATTTCGCGGTGCAGATGACCGCCGTGCTCAACCGCAAATCGCTCGACGCCGATTTCTACGACACCGGGCGCGACACGCTGACGACGCTGATCGTCAACGGGCTCGGGCTAAAACGATGAGAGGCGAAGGAACTCGACAATAAACGCATCGTGCGTTATATATAGGCCAACTGAAACTTGTCCGTTAGGGCATATGATGACAACGTGTTAAAGCTTTGGAATGACTTCGGAAATCATTGGTGCTGGGAACCAGTTCGGGATATGCCCTTGGCAGATTACGTAGCCGCCCTAAAGCAGGGTCAACGGGAATTTCATTCCTGTTTAACCGGGATACTTGCGTTTCCCGAAAAAATTCCCCAATTTAGTCAATAATTTCAATGATGAAAGCCGAGAAACGAAACCAAAACGAACTCAATTCCAACCCAATCTCGACCTCAAACGAAGGCGATTGGGCTACGTTAGCGCCTCTTCGGGGTGGGTGAATTTTCGCCGAAGGGCCTGGGCAACCGCTGGATGCGTTACCTTGCCGCTGGCGATATTGAGACCGGTGCGCAGGTATTTGTCGCGGTGGAGCGCGCGGCGCCAGCCATGCTCTGCCAGTGCCAGGACGAAAGGCAGGGTAGCGTTGCCGAGCGCAAAGGTCGAGGTGCGCGCCACGGCGCCCGGCATGTTGGCGACGCAGTAATGGACGACGCCTTCCTCGACGTAAGTCGGCGCGTCGTGCGTGGTCGGGCGCGAGGTCTCGAAACAGCCGCCCTGGTCAATCGCGACGTCGACCAAAACGGCACCGCGCTTCATGTGTTTCAACGTCGCGCGGTCGACCAGTTTCGGTGCCGCGGCACCCGGCACCAGCACTGCGCCGATAACGAGATCGGCGTCGAGCACCGAGGCTTCGATCGCTTCCCGCGTCGCGTAGAGCGTGGTAACGCGGCCGCCGAGTTCGGTATCGAGCTGCGCCAACCGCGGCAGGGATTTGTCGAGGATGGTGACATGCGCTTGCAAGCCAACGGCCATGCGTGCGGCGTTGCTACCGACCACGCCACCGCCGATGATCGCGATCTTGGCCGGCGCCACGCCGGGCACGCCGCCCAACAACACGCCGCGCCCGCCGACCTCGATTTCGAGTGCGCGGGCGCCGGCTTGGATCGCCATGCGCCCCGCCACTTCCGACATCGGTGCCAGCAACGGCAAGCCGCCGCGCGCGTCCGTCGCCGTTTCGTAGGCGATGGCGATGCAGCCCGACTCGATCAGCGCCTCGGCCTGTCGCGGATCGGCGGCGAGATGGAGATACGTGAACAGCACCTGCCCGGCGCGCAGCAGCGGATATTCCGGCGGCAGCGGCTCCTTTACTTTCACTACTATCTCGGCGGCGCCATAGACCGCGGCGGCGTCGGGCGCAATCTCGCCACCGGCCGCGCGATAAAGATCGTCGGGCAAATCGATCGCGGCGCCCGCGCCGGTCTCGACCAGCACGCGATGGCCGTGGGCCACCGCTTCGCGCACCGCCGCCGGCGTCATCCCAACGCGATATTCGCGCTGCTTAATCTCCTTCGGAACACCGATCAACATACCCTCTTATATAGTATCTCTTGACCTAGTTTCCGCTGCCGTAGCCCCCTTCCTAACCCTCGCCGCGGACGCGGTAGACAAAGCTGGCTTTGTCGGGTGGGGGCTTTGGTCTAGAATAAAGTCAACGAACGCTTAGGAGGAATCTCATGGGCCTGCCGAACGGCGTACACCATCTCGCCCTCAACACCGGCGACATGAAGGCGCAAGTCGAATTCTTCACCGATGTGCTCGGCGCCGAGTTGAAAGCGCTTTATTGGATGCACGGCACCAACGGCTACTTCCACGGCTTCCTTGAACTCAACGAGCATTCCTACATCGCGTTCGTTCAGGCGCCGCAGGGCGCGGTGGACGCAACCTCGCCGCCCGTGCCGGAGAAAGCCTCGCTCAATCACGTCGCCTTCAATGTCGGCAGCGAGGAGAAATTGGTCGCGATGCGCGACCGGATCCGCTCGCGCGGCGTCGTGGTCATCGGGCCGATCGATCACGGTTTCTGCAAGTCGATTTATTTCGGCGGCCCGGAAGGTCTGCGCCTCGAACTCTCGACCAACCCGGTGGGGATCGACGAGCGCGCCTGGATCGATCCCGAAGTGGTCGAGAAATGCAACATCAGCGCCGAAGAATTGAAAACCTATCTTGCGCCCGCCAAGTACCGCGACGAAGCGGGCAAAGTTACCCAACCGCCACTCCGTGACGACAAGCCTCATCCGATGTGGCGCGGCGAGGCGCTCTATCGCGCACTCCGTATGACCGACGACGAGGTCACGCGCACGATGAGCGAGCCAACGCCGCCGGTGAAGGTCGAGCCGCGTACGCACGCGATGGCGAAGTAGACCGCTCGATATCGGAAAAGAAAAAGGGCCGGCGATTGCGCGCCGGCCCTTTCGGGAGAGGTCTAGAACTATTCGCCTTCGACGCCGATGGCGTAAGCGGTCTCACCATGTACCGCGTCGTCGCCGACTTTCAATTTCGCCTCGTCCATGCGCAATGGGACGAAGATCGAAATCACCTTAAGGATGATAAAGGTGGCGATGGCGTTGTACGCGATGATGAACGCGGCGCCGTAGACCTGGAGCAGCAACTGATGCCCCGGGTCGCCGTAGAACAGACCGGTGACGCTGACGCCTGGGGCATCTTTGTCGGTGCCGATATATTCCAGCATGTTCGGATTCGCGAGAAATCCGACCAGCAGACCACCGCACAAGCCGGCAATGCCGTGCGTGGAGAACACGCTCAGCGTATCGTCGACCTTCATCATGAACTTGGTCTTCTGGAGCTTGTTCATCGCGAACCACGGAATGATGCCGGCGACGATGCCGACAACGATGGCGCCCCAGCCATCGACAAAACCGGCGCTCGGCGTGATCGCAACCAGACCCGCGATCATGCCGTTGACCGCGCCGATGATCGACGGTTTGCCGTAGGCGATCTTGTCCATCACCGTCCAGACAAGAAGGGCAACCGCCGTCGCGGTATTGGTGTTGAGCACCGCGGCGCCGGCGTCGGCGTTGGCAAAGTACGGGTCGCCGCCGTTGAAGCCGTTCCAGCCCAGCCACAAAATGCCGGCACCGATCAAGGTCACCAGCAGGCTGTTGGGCGGGAAGTTATCGCGGTCCGCCTGCAATCGCGGTCCGATTACCGCGGCAGCGACGAACCCCGACGTTCCGGCGGCGAGATGAATGACATAGCCGCCCGAAAAGTCTTGGACGCCGAGGACCGAGAGCCAGCCGCCGCCCCACAAGCTGAACGCGCCAACTGTGTAGACCAGCGTCATCCAGACGGGGCAGAAGATCACCCATGCCGTGAAGTTCATGCGGCCCAATACAGATCCGCCGAGGATGATCACGGTGATCGCGGCGAACACGAATTGGAAGAACATCAACGTGGCCATCGGGAACGTCATCGCCGGCATGCCGGACGCCGCCGCAGGAATTGTCGCCTGGCCGGTGGTGAACAAGGCCGAGGTCGCCAACATGGGCTTGCCGAGGAACGAGAACCACTGCGGCCCGAACGCCATGTTGTAGTCGAACAGAATCCACACTACCAAGACGGAGGCGAAGGCGTAGAAGCACATGAAGGCGGAGTTGATCGCCCATTTCTTCTTGACGACGCCGCCATACAGGACTGCCAAGCCGGGAATGCTTTGCAATCCGACAAAGGTCGCTGCGGCTAGCTGCCAGGCGTTGTTGCCTGTATCGAGCCATTTCGGTGACGGTACGAGCATGAATCTTCCCCCAATTTTTGGCGTTGCGAGGAAACGACCGGGTCCGCACGCCCCCACGTTGCGGGGCCCGGATGAGCCGGCAGACGTACATTGGTAGGCAAGAGCTATGCCAGTTACCGTGGCACCGATCGGTCAATAGCGCGAGACAACCGCCGTGTGAACGGTCACGGGGCACCCTACCAGCCGAAACTGCCCATAATTTACGCAGTGTGCCCGATTTATGATCGTCCGACGCCGGAGCTTTGCAAAAAATTACGATTCCGGTATGGACTGCCGTTGGCAGTGGGAGGGACCGGTTGTTCCGTTCAATTCGATTGAGCGCCGCAATCGTCGTTTTGAGCGCCATGGCGTGGCCGTCAAACGGCGCCGATACCCGACAAGACGCAGCCTTCGTTACGTGCACCAATCCGGTCAGCGGCGTTCATTGGCAAATCGTGGTCGACTACCAAAATAAGACGGTCGACTCGTTTCCCGCGGCCATCACACGGTCGGAGATTTCGTGGTTCGATCCACGAGACCAAGGCTACAACACGATGGATCGCGCCTCCGGAGAATTGGTGACCGCGGTCGGTTCGAGTACTGGCGGTTGGCTTCGACACAATCATTGCAGCCTCGATCGGTCGCGCTGACGGCATGACGCGGCGAGCGAGCGACTGAGCTGTGGCAGCCCCGGCCCATCACGTGACGGTGCAGGCGCGCGTCGGCTTCGCGTCGAAGACTGGACCGCGTCCCCAGAATGAGGATTTCGCCGGTGCCGTCTTCGGTCCGGAATTGCCTGAGCCGCGGCGCGATGTTGTGGCGGCGATCGCCGACGGCATTGGTGGCGCCAAAGGTGGAAGGGTCGCCGCGGAGACCGCCGTGCGCGGCTTCCTCGATGGCTTTTGCGATCTTGCCGAGACAATAGAAGTGCAGCGTGCCGGCGCCAAGATTGTCGATTCATTGAACGGTTGGATTTATGGGCAGGGCCACCGCAGCGCCGACACGGCCGGTATGGGCTGCACGTTTACGGCGCTGATTTTCCGCGGCCGTGTCGCTCACGTGCTGCACGTGGGCGATACGCGCGCCTATCGGCTCAGCGGCAACCGGCTCACGTGTCTTACCACGGATCATGTCCGCCAGGAGGGTTCGGTCCGGTCAAATATTCTCTATCGAGCGCTCGGCGTCGAACCCGAAATACGCCTCGATTACGCGACGCAACCAGTGGCTTTGCACGACCGCTTTCTCTTGTGCAGTGACGGCGTCCACGGCTTCCTGCCTGACGAGATCATCGCCGATTTGATGCGCGACCGTTCCGCGCCCAGCGATACCGCCAATGCGCTGGTTGAAACCGCGCTTCGGTCGGGCGGCACCGACAATGGCACCGCGCTGGTACTCGATATTGTCGGTTTGCCGACGGCGGAATCTGCGGATATCGGAGCGAGCATCGATCGCCTACCCGTGATCCCGGTGCCGCGGGGCGGTGAAACGATAGACGGCTTCGTTCTGAAGGCGTTGCTGTCCGACGGA
>JASHUX010000336.1 GCA_030039775.1 Alphaproteobacteria bacterium
TCCTGGGCTTCGCGCTGTCGGAAGGCACCGGGCTGTTCGGCCTGGCGATGGCCTTCCTGATCTTGTTTGTGTTCTGACGCACGGGAAGTAGCGGTCCGTGCCGCAACTCGATTTCGCCACCTTTCCGCCGCAGCTCGTCTGGCTGGTCATCACCTTCGTCATCCTCTACGTGCTGATGGCCAAGCTGGCCCTGCCGAAGGTCGGCGGCATCATCGCGGCGCGGCGTGAGAAGATCGACGGCGATCTCGAGAAAGCCGGCGCCCTTAAGGCCGAGGCGGAGGCGGTGTTGACCGCGTACGAGCGCGCGCTCGCTGAAGCCCGGCAATCGGCGCAGGCGACGCTCAAGGCGACGACCGACAAGCTTGCCGCGGCGGCGGCCGAGCGCCAGAAGGTGGTGAGCGACAGGCTCGCCGCCGACACCGCTGCGGCCGAGAAGCGCATCGCCGACGCGCGCACTGCGGCGCTCTCTAATCTCAAAGGCGTGGCGTCGGACGTGGCGCGCGCGGCGGTCGGGCGGCTGGTCGGCGAAACTATCGACGATGCGCGGATCGGCGCAGCCATCGACCGCGCGGCGGCGGAGCGCGGCTGATGGGGATTCTGTACGAGGCCGAATTCTGGGTCGCGGTCGCGTTCGTTATCGCGATCGCCTATCTCGTTTATAAGGTGCGGCCGATCCTGCTGAAATCGCTCGACGACCGCTCGGCCCGGATCAAGGGCGAGCTCGACGAAGCGGCGCGGCTGCGCGACGAAGCACGGCGCACCCTCGCCGAGTTTCAGCAGAAACAGCGCGACGCGTTGAAAGAGGCCGAGCAGATTGTGGTGCAAGCAAAGCTCGAGGCCGAGCGCGTCGCCAAGCAAGCCGAGCGCGAGCTCGAACTGGCGCTCGAACGCTGCCAGAAACAGGCGGTGGAAAAAATCACGCTGGCCGAGACCAAGGCGCTCGCCGACGTGCGCAACCATGCGGTCGATATCGCCATCGCCGCGGTGCGGCGCATCCTCGCCGACGATCTGTCGGCCGCGCGCAAGAGCACGCTCATCGACGATGCCATCGCCGACCTGTCGAAGCGGCTCAACTAGTTCTCATCTCACAGTTGTCAGTTCATAGTTTCTAACTGAGAACTGACCATTGAAAACTGATAACTCACAACGTAAGCCCCGCGTCGCAGATCACCGTCTGGCCCGTCACCATCGTGGCGCCGAAGCCCAGATAGACGATGAGGTCGCCGATTTCGGCCGGGTCGGCGCGTTTCTTTAGGAGCGCCCGGTCGATCGAGCCTTGGCGCTGCTCCGGCGTCCATTCGATCTGCCACGAAGAATTGACGCCGCCGGGCGCGACGGCGTTGACGCGCACCTCGGGCGCCAAGCCGCGCGCCAAATTTTTGGTCAGATTGACGAGCGCCGCCTTGCTGGCGCCGTAGGGCATCGAGCTGCCGCCCGAGCCGGTGCCGGCGATCGAGGCGGTGTTGACGATGGCGCCGCGCGCGGCCTTCAAGGCCGGCGCCGCCGCTTTGCTGCAACGGAAGGGGCCGAGCAAGTTGGTGGCAAGAATCGTGGTCCACAGTTCCTCGGTGACGAGATCGAGCCGCGACATGTCCACGGTTTTGGTGACGCCCGGCGTGCCGGCGTTGTTGACCAGGAGGTCGAGCCGGCCGAGCTGGTCGATGGCGCGGTTGATCATCGTCACAGCTTGCGCGGCGTCGCCGACATGGCCCGGCGCGCCGACGATTTTCAACCCCTCGGCCTTGAGCTTCTCGATCTCGTCCGGGCCGCGCGGATCGTCGGGCAGGTGATTGATCGCGACGACCGCGCCTGAGCGCGCCAGAATGGTCGCCGTCGCCAATCCGATGCCCGATGCCGCGCCGGTGACGATCGCGGCTTTGCCCGAAAGTTCGTATCGAATCATTTTTCCTCCGATGGGTCCCACCCTTCGGGCGCCAGTTCGAAACCGGCGAACTCGAACGCCGGCGACACCGTGCAGCCGACCAGCGTCCAAGCACCGAGGCTTCGCGCCGCTTGCCAACCGAAGGGCGGCACTACCGCCTGCGGTCGCTGGCCTGCGGCAAGGTCGTTGCCAAGCCGCACCGTCTCGCGCCCGATGCGCAATTCCAGCGGATCGCCGGCGTACCAATGCCAAATCTCCGACGCGTCGACGCGGTGCCAATGCGAGCGCTCGCCGGCGCGCAGCAGATAATAGATCGCGGTGGTCACGGGGCGCGTCCCCGTCGGAGCGTCGCTGCGATAGGTTTCGCGATACCAGCCGCCTTCGGGATGCGGCGTCAATTCCAGCGCGGCGATGATGTCGTCCGCGCCCGCCATCACGCGTCGCGCGGTGCCGTGAGCTGCATCGATTTGCGCCGGTTGAATTCGTCGAACCAGGCGGCAAGACGGCGATGGCGCATCTGCCATTCTTCCTTGGCGAAGCGGAAATTGAGATAACCGAGCGCGCAGCCAATCGTGACATGCCCAATCGTCAGCGGTGCGGCTAGCGCGCCCGCTTCGGTTTCGATCTCCAGCGCCGCCAACGCGCCGCGGACGCGCCGCATCTGGCTCTCGACCCAATCCGTCCAACGCTTTTCCTCGGGACGCAAATTTTCATAGCGGCACAAGATTGCCGCCTCCATCAGTCCGTCTGCCAGCGCTTGCTGGCGCAGCGCGGTCCAGCGCGCGGCGTCGGAGGCGGGAAACAGCTTCGGCCCGTCATGCAGCGTGTCGAGATATTCGCAGATCACGTCCGAATCGTAGAGCACGGTGCCGTCGTCGGTCGTCAGCGACGGCACTTTGATCAGCGGATTCTCGCGCGCCACTTCCTCATTCGGCTTCACCGGCGATACCGAAGTCGCGACGCGCTCGATACGCTCGCTCAAGCCTGTCTCGAGCGACACCACCACCACCTTGCGCACGAACGGCGAGGCGGCGGCGTAACGCAATTTCATCATGACACTTTCCCCTCAGAACACATCCTTGCGATGACGTATTTCGGCGAGCGTCGCGACCGGGTCGCCGACATGGCCCGCGACCTGCTGCAGCGACGGCTGATCGGCGCGCAGGAACGGATTGGTGAGCAGTTCCTCCGCCATGGTGCCCGGCACGGTGGGGATGTTGCGCGCGCGCATGTCGTCGACGCGCCGCGCCCGCGCCACCAGATCGACGTTGCCCGGCTCGACCGAAAGCGCGAAGCGCGCGTTGTTCTGGGTGTATTCGTGCGCGCAGTAGATTCGCGTCTCGGGCGGCAGGGCCTTAAGCTTGCCGAGCGACTTCCACATCTGCGCCGGCGTGCCCTCGAACAATCGCCCGCAACCCATGATGAACAAGGTGTCGCCGCAAAACAGCGCGCGAGAATCCGGGAACCAATAGGCGATGTGGCCGCGCGTATGGCCCGGCACGTCGAACACGTGCGCGGCGCGCTTGCCGAATTCATAAGTGTCGCCGTCGCCGAGCTCGATATCGATCCCCGGGATACGATCGCGGTCGGCGCGCGGGCCGACGATGGTGCAGCCGGTCGCGTGTTTCAGCTCGAGATTACCGCCGGTATGGTCGCCGTGATGATGCGTGTTGAGGATATGGGTGAGCCGCCAGCCGGTATCTTTCAGCGCGTCGAGCACCGGACCGGCGACGGCGGGATCGACGACGCCCGTTGAGCCGCTGTCGGGATCGCGAATGAGATAAACGTAATTGTCCTTCAGCACCGGAATTTGACGAATACTGAGTTCGGTCATCATCCCGCTTTCTGTTGCCGGTTCTCGTCGTTCCTGCTTTCGCGGGAATGACGAGAGAGGTGACGCCTCTTCGGCCTCGCCTAAGGTAATTCTTCGTCGCGTCTCATGCTACACTCA
The DNA here is from genome assembly GCA_030039775.1 of Alphaproteobacteria bacterium. Taxonomy (GTDB): domain Bacteria; phylum Pseudomonadota; class Alphaproteobacteria; order ATCC43930; family CGMCC-115725; genus JAATGI01. The sequence goes on from JASHUX010000336.1 coordinate 3,834, forward strand.
AACCATGTTTGTCGACGTCGTCGATCTCCGCGACTTTTACCAAACGCGGCTGGGTCAGGTTGCGCGCCGCCAGTTACGGGCGCGCGTTCGGAAGGTTTGGCCCGACGTGACCGGCATGCGCGTTCTGGGTCTCGGCTACGCGACCCCGTATCTGCGCCCTTTCATGGGCGAGGCGGAGCGCGTCTTTGCGCTGGAGCCGGCGAGCCAGGGCGTGCTGCCGTGGCCAGTCGGCGAGAGGAACCTCGTCGGATTGACCGATGAGGGCGAGTTACCGCTTCAGGATTATTCGATCGACCGTGTGCTGTTGATGCACGGGCTTGAATTCAGCGAGCGCAGCCGCGCGCTCCTGACGGAGGTGTGGCGGGTGCTGGCGGGCGGCGGCCGCCTTCTGGTGCTGGTGCCGAATCGGCGCGGTCTGTGGTCGGTCAATTCCGGCACCCCGTTCGGCCAAGGCAACCCCTATTCCAGTGCGCAGCTCGCGCGCCTTTTGCGCGACGCACAATTCACCCCCGAGCGCAACGACGCTGCCCTGTTCGTGCCGCCTGCCGCCCGATCGCGCATGCTGCTGCGCTCGGCCGGCGCGTTCGAGCGGATCGGGGCGCGCTGGTTCAACCGGTTCGGCGGCGTAGTCATGATCGAAGCGACAAAGCAGCTGTACCGGCCAGTTTCGGAACGTGCGGAAAAGCGGCGCAGGGTCTATGTTCCCGCCAACGCACCGCTTGTTCCGGGGAGATAGGGATGATCGATTTCACTGCCGAAGCGCAGGCGATCCTGCCGCAGACCGTGGCGCTGCGCCGCCGCATTCATCGCCAACCCGAGCTCGGGCTCCAGAATCCGATGACGGCGGCGCTGGTCGAGGAACAGTTCCGGGATCTCAACGTCGATATCGCGCGCGACAAATCGACCACCGGCCTAATCGTCTCGATGACGGGCAACAAGCCCGGCAAGACCATCCTCTTGCGCGGCGACACCGACGCGCTGCCGATGCCGGAAGATACCGGCCTGCCGTTTTCCAGTGAGATCGATGGCCGCATGCATGCCTGCGGCCACGACGCGCATACCTCGATGCTGGTTCATGCCGCTCATATCCTCGACCGGCATCGCGACGATTTTGCGGGGACGATCAAGTTTATGTTCCAGCCCGGCGAGGAGGGATACCACGGCGCCAAGTACATGATCGAGGACGGCATGCTTGACGCCGGCCCGAAGCCCGACGGCTGCTTTGCGTTGCACATCATTCCCAACATCACGGCCGGCGTCATCGGCGGCAAGCCCGGGCCGGCGATGGCCTCGGCTGATCGCTGGGTGATCCTGGTCAAGGGCAGCGGCGGTCACGCCTCGCAGCCGCATAGCGCAATCGACCCTATGCCGGTCGCGTTCGAGATCGGGCTCGCGCTGCAAAACATGGTGACACGGCGCCACAACGTATTCGATCCGGTGGTGCTGACGGTGGCGCGGGTCGCCGGCGGAACGACCAACAATGTCATCCCGGAATCGGTCGAGCTCGAGGGCACACTGCGCACGACGTCGCCCGGCGCGCGCAAGAGCGCGTGGGAGAATATCGAGCGCGTCGCCAACAACGTCGCCGCGGCGCATCTCTGCACCGCCAACGTCGAGATTGTCCAAGGCTATCCGGTGACCGTGAACGATCCCGGCTTCGCCGGCTTCGCGCGGCAGGTGGCGCGCGACCTCGTCGGCGAGAAGCGCTTCATCGACATGGCAGTGCCGGTGATGGGTGCCGAGGATTTTTCCTACGTGCTGCAAAAGATCCCGGGATGTATGTTTCAGCTCGGCGTGATGCCGACGGAGCGCGACCCCAGCGGCCATGTCGCCTCCGTTCATTCCAACCGGATGATGCTCAATGAGGACGCCATGGCGGTCGGGATCGCGATGCATGCGGCCGTCGCGACGCGCTTCCTCGCGGCCTAGCTGTACGATCAAAATAATCGCGCCGGCTCGGCTGTTTCGCCTCCGAAACGCCATCTTTATCCGTATGTTACAGGCCCCATGTTTAGTTCGGCCGAAACCTACCGCAGCCAGGCCAAGGAAATCGCCGAATTGGCGGATCGCGCCGAAGACCCGGCGGTAAAGGCTGAATTGGAGGCGCTGGCGGAGCGTTTCCGGCGTCTCGCCGAATATGTCGAAGATCACCGTCAGGGTGCCGCCTACTCGCCGGTGGGACTCCGTTCGCACCAGCAGCGCTAGTCGGGTTGCCCAACAAGTTCGCCTCCTTATCGCCGGAAAATTTCGCGCGACGGCCCGAGAATTGCCGCACCCAACCACCACGTGCGGTGGATGCCGAAAGATACCAAACGGGCAAGCGATCCTGAATTTTGGTTGGACCGGGCCGAGGAGGCCCGCATTCAGGCCAAGCGTCTGCGCGATTCTGAGGAGCGTCGTCAGTTGCTCGAGATCGCGGCATCCTATGAGCGCCTAGCGGCGCTCGTTGCCAAGCACCGCACCCGCACTATTCACTAATATCCAGCGGTCTGATTTCTACTTAGGCGGCGACTTCCTCCGCGGCGGGGACGCGCGTGATCTTGTGCGCGTGGAGCGCGGGGAGGACCTCGGCGGCGAAGCGGCGGATCTGATTCAGGAACATGTCCTGCGGCATGGCGCCCCGGTTCATGCTGACCAGTACGGTCTCCGCGCCGGTCTGCTCCGCGATGGCGATGATGCGGTCGCGCACTTCGTCCGGCGTGCCCCACGGCTGATCGTCGGCCGCACGGGCCACGTCCTCCATCGTCATGTTGCGAAAATCGGCGCGGGTGCGCGCGGCCGACTTCAGATTCTCCGGCTGGATATAGTCCATCGACGAGTCGGTGACGTAGCCCGTCGTCTTTGCCACGGACGTCTCGGTGATGTTGCCGTGGCTGAACAGGGTGCGATGGAAATAGAGATGGTACGGGCCCATCTCCTTTACCGCTTGCGCTTTTGAATCGGCAATGTAGGCGCCGGCGCCGATCGACAGATGCTGCGGCGTCACGGTGAAGCCGTTCTTCCGCATTGCCGCCGTGTAATAGCGCACAATGTCTTCGGTCAGGCCGCGGCCGCCGAGGCCTGGCGTGATCGGTGCGTTGTGCTTCGCCGCGAACTCGATCGATTCCTTGCTGGTGGTGATCGGAATCCAAATCGGCGGACGCGGCTGCTGCAAGGGCCGCGGCCAGATTGCCACGTCCTTGTACGACCAGAACTTGCCGTGATGGGAGAATGATTCCTCGTCCCACGCTTTGAGAATGATCTCGTACGCCTCTTCGTAGCGCGCGTGGGACTGACGTTGATCGACGCCGTAGACGTTGTATTCGCGCGGAATGCCGCGCGCGAAACCCGAAATTAGGCGCCCGTTCGACATGCAGTCGAGCATCGCCAGTTCCTCGGCGAGGCGCAGCGGTTCGTGCAGC
>JASHUX010000337.1 GCA_030039775.1 Alphaproteobacteria bacterium
TCCCCCATGTATTTGTCGATGGTGCCGCCGGCGGCGAGGATGGCGTCGCTCATCGGCGTCATGAAGCGATTGACGAAATGCGTCAGCTCCTGCGCGTTGAACCGTTCGGAAATTGTGGTGAAGCTGCGGATGTCGCTGAACATCAGCGTGAGAATCCGCATCTCGCCCCCGAGATTGAGCAAGGTCGGATCGTCCGCGAGCCGCTTCACCAATTGCGGATTGAGGTAGCGGGCGAACGCGCCCTGAATGAATTCGCGCTGGCGTCGCGCCTGGCGTCCGGTGATCGCGTCAGTGCCCCACAGCGCCAATAGGAACGCGCCGCTGGGCTCCAAGAGCGGCGCCATGATCCCCGCGAAATAGGTCGCGGCAAATCCGATCGTCCATAGTACCAGGAGTGTCGCGGCCCCTAACGCCAGGTAGAAGGTCAGGCCGTGGTGCAACAGGCCGAAACCGGCGCCAAGCGCAGCCATCAACAGCACCAGGACGATCTCCCAGAAGAGATCGAGCCGTTGCGAATGCAGACCGGCCATCAGTTGCGCTACCTCGTCGGCATGAAGCTCGACGCCCGGCCACCGTCCGCGCAGGCCGGGATATACGGTGGCGAACGGCGTGCGGTGGCGATCCGTCAGGCTGACGATTCCGCCGATCAGGACGATCTTGCCGGCGAACCATGCCGCCGGAAGGACCGGCACGAGTTGTGCCGGATAGATTTTGAACGGCGGCGTTACAGCATCGGGCCGCCCGTGCCAGACGATTTCCTCCGCAATGGCCGGCGTCTCAATCCCAGCATACCTCGCTAATGCGCGGGCGAGGCCGGGTAGGTAGCGGCCGTCGGCACCCCGTTGGCCGGGAAAAATCCAGCGCACGGTTCCGTCGACCGGATCGACGGAAAACTCGACGCGGGCCCGGAGCGGCGGCGGGACAAAGGCATTAAGGTACTGAAGCTGCGCCGCGTCGACGATCTGCCGGTTATCGCTATATGACACGGCGAGCGGCGTCTTCAGCGCTGCCATTGTGTCTTTTAAGGTAGCGTCCTTGGCTGGCTCGGTCGGTTGATCGAACAGGACGTCGAGGCCGATGGCGCGCGGCTTCTTGGCATCGAGGCTCAAAAGCAATTTCGCCAGGAACCCACGATCGACGGGCGATCGGTAGGGAAACAGTTTCAATGTATCCTCGGTCACGGCGACGATCACGACGTTCGGGTCTTGCGGCGCCGGCGGCAGCATGGTCGCAACGCGAATATCCTGAACGATGCGTTCGAGTTGGGTTAACACCGCGATCTTGTGCGCGGCAACGATCGACGCCGCCGAGATGACGACCGTCACCGCGCCGAAAACAACCAGTGTGCGCCATTTGATCTTCATTCGGCCACCTTGCCGAACGTCGGTCAGCGGTTGGCCTGCAGGAGCGATTTCACCTGCGAAACGCATCCGACCTCGATCATCCACGCGGCGCGCATCGCGTCATTGCTGACGGCCGCCGGGATCATAATGAGCGTGATCGCGGTCTCCTTTTTGCCGACCCGCACCATATACGTGGAGCGTGTGCGCAACGGCACCGTGTCCGTCATGAGCAACCGGTCCGAGCCGGCCTGCCAGTCCGCCCGCACGAGCCAACTGCGATCATACGGCGCGATCGTAACGGCGGCCGCGCCACCGCCGCCGGGCCGCCAAAACACGATCGGGCTGTTCACCGGCAGACAACGCGCGCCGTCATGCGTGACGTCCACGAGCCACGGCTCCGGCGGAACGGGGTCCTCCACGGCGCCGCGCACCACGCCGAGCTCCGAATTGTCGGCCAGCTCCTGCGTCACCAGCGTCTTCAACGCACCTTTGACGTCGACCGACGACCCGCCGCCGGCCGGGGCGGGCGCCGCATTCGACGGACCGTGAAGCTTGATGATTTCGCCGCTGGGCGAAATCAACGTGACCACTTGGCCGTCTTTCAGCGTAAGCGGCTTGTCGCCGTCGATTTGCGTGCCCGGCTGCAAGTCGATGCCGCGCGATTCGACCACGACAAGGTCGTCAGCGCGACTCGGCATCGCGCCGAGCGTCAGCGCTGCAATCCAAGCAATCGTAATGACGATCCGTGTCATCATTGTATGTTCCGCGGCGCGAGTTCCGATTGTTTAGACATCGGCGCCACGGACGATGCCGCGCGGTCGCCGTCGCCCAATACCGTAAACGCGGCCCAATAGAACGGATTCGCGGTCCCCGGCTGATTTATGAGCGCAAGCTGCGATTGACGCAAAGCCTCCGCCGTGTCCGCCCCGGTACCTAAACGCCGGAAGGTGCCGACCATGAGTGTCACCGTTGACGCCGACGGAACCTGCCAATGGCTCGCGATCAGCGTCCGCGCGCCGGCAAAGAAGAAGGCCTGGGCGATGCCGCCCAACGCCTCGCCGCCGAATTTGGTGCCGCTTTCGGCGGTGTTGCACGCCGACAGCACGACCAAGTCGGCGTTGAGCCGCAGCCCCGCGATTTCGCCGGCGTCGAGCAATCCGTCCTCAGCTTTGCTGGCCGCAGGAACCGCCGGCGGCGACAACGCCAGCGCCGGTTGGGTCTGACAATTGAGCTCGCCCGGCAGCAAGCCGTGGGTAGCGAAATAGATGACGCGGAACTGATCGAGCGGCTCGCGGCGGAAGGCCGCCTCGGTCGCGGCGGCGCCGGTCAGCAAATCGCCCGAACCGGCACCGAGAGTCTGAGCAACCTCGCGTAATTCGACAGCGGTATCGGGCAGCGGCGCCAATGCGCGCAACATCTGCGGCGGTATCGGGCCATTGTCGGCGCAGTACGACGCGAGCGCATCGAGACTGGAGCGGCCGCGCCCGTTTCC
>JASHUX010000338.1 GCA_030039775.1 Alphaproteobacteria bacterium
GTCAAGCCCGTTCCTGAAACGCGGCCTTGCCCTGACCCCGGTGAAGTTCGGCATCTCGTTCACCGCGACGATCTTCAACCAGGCCGGTGCACTGGTGCTGGTCTATACCGACGGCAGCGTGAAGCTGAATCACGGCGGCACGGAAATGGGCCAGGGGCTCAACACCAAAGTCGCCCAAATCGTCGCCGACGAATTCGGCATCGATTTCGTCAAGGTGAAAATCACTGCGACCACGACAGGCAAAGTGCCGAACACGTCGGCGACAGCCGCTTCGTCCGGTACCGACCTCAACGGCAAGGCGTCGCAGATCGCGGCGCGCACTATCAAGAACCGGCTGATCGAGTTCGCGGCCAGTCATTTTTGCGTGCCGGCGCGGCAAATCGTGTTTGCCGACAATCGGGTGCGGATCGGCAAAAAGACGATGACGTTCGCCGAGCTGGCGAAGCTCGCTTACACCAAGCGCGTATCGCTATCGGCGACCGGCTATTTCGCGACGCCGAAGGTCGCTTATGACCCCGTGACCATGCGCGGCCGGCCGTTCTTCTATTTCGCCTACGGCGCGGCGGTGTCGGAAGTGTTGATCGACACGCTGACCGGCGAATACAAGGTCGAACGCGTCGACATCCTTCACGACGTGGGCAAGTCCATCAATCCGGCGATCGATATGGGCCAGATCGAGGGCGGTTTCATCCAAGGCATGGGCTGGCTTACCGCCGAGGAACTGTATTGGGATGCGAAGGGCCGGCTACAGACCCACGCGCCGTCGACCTACAAGATCCCGACGTGCAGCGATCTACCGCGCCAGTTCAACGCGCGTATCGCCGAGTGGAGCCGCAACCGCGAGGATGTAGTCTATCGCTCCAAGGCGGTGGGCGAGCCGCCGCTGATGCTCGCGATCTCGGTGTTCCACGCCATCAAGGATGCGATCGCCTCGGTGTGCGACTACCAAATGAGCCCGCATCTCGATGCGCCAGCGACGCCGGAGCGCGTGCTCAACGCCATCGACGCGTTGCGGGCCAGGGTCGGCGCCGGAATCGAGATACCCCTGCGCGAGGCAGCGGAATGAGCGGCTGGCTACGCGCACTCAACAGTCTTGCTGAGACCGGCACCGAGGCGGTGCTGGTGACCGTGGTCACGGTAAAAGGCTCAACGCCCCGTGAGGCCGGTGCGAAGATGGTCGTGACCCGTGACAAGATTTATGACACGGTCGGCGGCGGCCACCTCGAACTGAAGGCGATCGAACTCGCGCGCGCGATGCTGCGCCAATCGCCCCTGCCCGACGCGCCGACGATCCACCGATTCCCACTCGGTCCGAGCCTTGGTCAATGTTGCGGCGGCGAAGCGACGCTGTTGCTGGAGCCGATTCAGCCGCCTTCATTCCACATCGCGCTGTTCGGCGCCGGCCATGTCGGCAAGGCGTTAGTGAAGCTCTTGGGCGACCTACCGTGCCGCGTCACCTGGATCGACCCGCGCGACAATATCTTTCCGGAAATCATTCCGGCTAACGTCTCCCCGACCATTAGCGAGGAGCCTGAGAGCGAACTCGACGCGCTGGCCGCTGGCTCCTTCGTTTTGGTGATGACGCATAGCCATCCCCTCGATCAGCGCATCCTCGAGGCCGCGCTGAGGCGCGATAATTTCCGCTATACCGGACTGATCGGGTCGGCAACCAAGCGCGCGCGGTTCCTGAAACGCCTTCGGGCACGCGGTCTCGGTGACGTCGAGCTCTCGCGGCTTACCTGCCCTATCGGCGTCGATGGCGCCGGCGGCAAGCATCCCGCCGAAATTGCCATCGCCGTTGCGGCGCAACTTCTCCAAGTACGTGACGCGACGCCGGCGCGCCTCCATCCGCCCCTCGCCCTTGTGCGCGGAGGTACCGGATGAGTTCACCGGGGGGCGACGCGGCCGAAGTGCCGCGATTGGAATTGAGGGGCGTCACTAAACGCTACCCAGGGACGGTTGCGAACAAGAATGTCGACCTGACGGTCATGCCGGGAGAGCTACACGCGCTGCTCGGTGAGAACGGCGCCGGCAAAAGCACGCTGGTCAAGATTATCTACGGTGTGGTCGGCGCGGACGAAGGCGAGATTCGCTGGGAAGGCGAACCCATCGCGACGCACGACCCCGCTTCCGCGCGGCGGCTCGGCATCGGCATGGTGTTCCAGCATTTCACGCTGTTCGAGACGCTGACCGTCACCGAGAACATTGCGCTGGGCCTCGAGAAGGAGCGCGACATGCGCGCGCTCCGCCGCAAGATCGACGAGACCGCGAAACGCTACGGCATGGCATTGGACCCGGACCGCTATGTCCACGATCTTGCGGTCGGCGAGCGGCAGCGCGTCGAGATCGTGCGTTGCCTGATGCAAGAGCCGAAGCTGCTTATCATGGACGAGCCGACCTCGGTGCTGACGCCGCAAGAGGTCGAACGCTTGTTCGACGTGTTGCGCCGCCTCGCATCCGAGGGCTGCTCGATCCTCTACATCTCGCACAAGCTCGGTGAGATCATGGCGCTGTGCCAGCGCGCCACCGTGCTGCGCCAGGGCGCGGTGACGGCGCAATGCGATCCGCGCCGTGAAACATCGGCCTCGCTGGCGCGCATGATGGTCGGCAGCGACGTTCTGGCGGTGAAGCGGCCCGAAGAACACAAAGGCAGCGGCGACGCGCTGACTGTGAGCGATCTCACCATGGAGCCGTACGATCCGTTCGGCACGAAACTCGACCATGTCTCGCTAACGGTGCGCAAGGGCGAGATCCTGGGCATTGCCGGCGTCGCGGGCAACGGCCAAACGGAATTTCTTCATGCGCTTGCCGGCGAGCGGCTGGCCCCGCGCGCGGATGCGATCCGCATCGACGGCGCCGTAGCGGGGCGTCTCGGTCCGGCGGGGCGGCGCGCTCACGGACTCGCCTTTGTGCCCGAAGACCGGCTCGGCCGGGGCGCGGTAGCGGAACTGAGCCTCGCCGACAACGCGCTCCTGACGGCCTATCTCGACGGCAATGTCGGTGCCGGCATAATCAAGACAGCAACGGTGCGCAATTTCGCGTCGTCGATCGTGAAAGACTACAACGTCGTATGCGCCGGGATCGACGCCGAGGCGCGCAGCCTCAGCGGCGGCAATATGCAGAAATTCATCATCGGCCGCGAAATCCTGCAACAGCCGCAGCTCCTGATTGCGGCGCATCCGACGTGGGGCGTCGATGTCGGCGCCGCGCTGACGATCCACGAGGCGCTGATCCGTCTACGCGACGCCGGCGCCGCGGTATTGGTCGTGTCGGAGGATTTGGACGAACTGTTCGAGATCTGCGACCGAATTGCGGTGATGAGCAAGGGCCGGGTGTCCGAGCCGAAGCGGGTCGTCGATACCAATATCGACGAGATCGGGCTCCTCATGGGCGGCATGTTCGAGACTAAGAAGGAACCGGCAGTCGCCGATGCCGCGGATTAAGCTCGAACCGCGCGCGCAGTCATCGCGCCTCGCGACCTATCTGTCGCCGGTGTTGGCCGTCGTATTGACACTAATCGGTGCAGCGGTGCTGTTCGCGATCCTGGGGCGAGACCCGCTCCAAGCTTATCGCGCGTTTTTCATCGATCCGATTTCGACGATGTACGGCGTCGGCGAGCTTGGCGTGAAGGGCGCACCGCTGATCCTATGCGCCATCGGTTTGGCGATCGGCTTTCGCGCCAACGTCTGGAACATCGGCGCCGAAGGTCAGTTCATCCTCGGCGGCATTTGCGGCGGCGGTATCGGCCTGTTTTACGAGCCGATGCTGGGGCAGGCGACGCTGCCGGTGATGTTCGCGGCGGGCGCACTTGGCGGCCTGTTGTGGGCCGCAATTCCGGCGCTGCTCAAGACCCAGTTCAATGCCAACGAGATCTTGACGTCGCTGATGCTGACTTACGTCGCGGAATTGCTGCTGCGCTATTTGGTGCGCGGTCCGTGGCGCAATCCGCAAGGCTACAATTTCCCGCAATCGAAGAGTTTTGACGGATATGCCGTGATCGATCCGTGGATCAGCGGCACGCGCGTCGGGCTCGGCACGTTGCTGGCGGTGATCGCGGTGGCGGGCGCCTGGTTCCTGATGTCGCGCAGCTTCCTCGGCTACAAGATCAAAGTCATCGGCCTGACGCCGGCGGCTGCGACCTACGCCGGATTCAGCGCCAAGCGCGTCACCTGGTTCTGCCTGATGTTGTCGGGCGCGTTGGCCGGCATTGCCGGCACCAACGAGGTGGCAGGGCCGGTTGGGCAATTGCTGCCCGTGATCTCGCCGGGTTACGGCTTCACCGCAATCATTGTCGCGTTCCTGGGCCGGCTCCATCCGTTCGGCATCCTGCTGGCGGGGCTGCTCATCGCCCTTTCCTATCTCGGCGGCGAGGCGGCGCAAATCTCCCTCGACCTGCCGGTCGCGGTGGTCGGCGTGTTCCAAGGGA
>JASHUX010000339.1 GCA_030039775.1 Alphaproteobacteria bacterium
GCGAAGCGCAGGCTCGGACGTACCTTCATCCGAAGCTGTGCGTCGAGCAGGTGGGGGCTGTTGATGAAGCTATTGCGGTGCAGCCCGCCGAGGCGCGCGAACTGCGCTTGTTCGAGGCCGGGGATGGTGCGAAACACGCGCACTTGCTCGGCGTGCTTGAGCTTGGTCTGGAAGCCGACGAGGTTGTAGAGCGTACCGAGGGCGTTGTCCTGACGGAGCTGCACCACGGCGTAAGGCCGCCGCCCGGTGCGCGGGTCGCGCAGGCCGACCGGCTTCATCGGGCCCCAGCGTAACGTGTCGACGCCGCGTTCCGCCATCACCTCGATCGGCAGGCAGCCGTCGAAATAGGGCGTGTCCTTTTCGAAATTGCGGAACTCGCTTTTCTCGCCCGCGAGCAGCGCCGCGACGAAGGCGAGATACTGCTCCTTGTCGAGCGCGCAATTGAAATAGTCGGCGCCGTCGCCCTTGTCGTAGCGCGACTGCCGCCACGCCTTGTTCAAATCGATGCTGTCGGCGTGAACGATCGGCGCGATGGCGTCGAAGAAGGCGAGAGCATCCTCGCCGCCGGCCGTGCGGATGGCGTCAGCGAGCGCGGGCGACGTCAGCGGCCCTGTGGCGATAATCGTGGCGGCCCAATCGGTCGGCGGCAAGCCGGCGATCTCCTCGCGGCGGATTTCGATCAGCGGTTCGGCGCGCAGCGCGCCTTCGACCGCGCGCGAGAAATTCTCGCGGTCCACCGCGAGCGCGGCGCCGGCGGGGACGCGGCTCCGGTCGGCGGCCCGCAAAATGAGCGATCCGGCGCGCCGCATCTCCTCGTGCAGCACGCCGACAGCGTTGTTAACGGCATCATCGGAACGGAAGGAATTGGAGCAGACCAGCTCGGCCAGGCTTTCGCCGACGTGCGCCTCGGTCATGCGCGTGGGCCGCATCTCGTGGAGCACCACGCGCACCCCAAGCCGTGCCGCCTGCCATGCCGCTTCGCTACCGGCCAGCCCGCCGCCGACAATGTGAAGAACCGGATCGGTCATCGCCCAGAGATAGCTCCGCGCGTCGCGCGGCACAATGGATCAGCCTGTCGCGGCGATCTTGGTGCGGGCGCGCTCTTCTTTCCTATGCTTTTCGACAGCAGCGGCGCTGGCGGCGCTGACCTTGAACATTTCGTGCGATTCAAACTCGTCGTCGAGCACGGGCTCGATGGCCTCGTCCATGTACTCGCGCGCCTTGGGATCCTGCTTGATCGAGCGCCGGACGCGTTCATAGCGCACGAACCAGGAAATCAGCCGCACGTGCTTATAGATCTGGTCCGCAATATTGCGCGGATAGAAGATCAACGGATTCTCGATCGGGAGACCCGGCCGGCGGTCGCGCCGGTACTTGCGGCGGAAGTAACCGCCTTGGAGCGGATGCACTTTCTCCAGCTCGATGCAGCCGATGAACCACAGCATCAGGAACAACGCGTTGCCGATGCTGATGTTGGTGGCGCGGGCGCGCCGCATCACGCGGACGACGTGGTCGGGCGAATAATAAACGCGCCACGCCTGTTGGTAAGTGCGCTCCCATGTCTCGCGCGACATCGCCTCGTTGGTGGTGCAGGCATGCTCGAGATCGTACTTGTTGAGGTCCGGATCGAGCGGCGCGCCTGCCTTATAGAGTTTCTGGTGGTCTTCGGAGCCGGGCAAAGGCGTCAGGAAAAAGAACTCGAGCAGATCGATCGGCAGCTCGCGCTTGATGATCTCGATGTCGCGGATCAGCGATTCCGACGTGTCGGTCGGGAAACCGAGGATATATCCTGCATAGGTGATGGCGCCCGCATTTTTCCAGGCCAGCATCATCTTGCGGTACTCGGTGATGCGGTTCTGCCGCTTCTTGGCCGCGCCTAACGCCGTCGGGTTGATGCTTTCGAGTCCGATGAACACGCGCGTCACGCCGGCGCGGCCGGCCTTTTCGACGAAGTTCGGCAGCCGGTGGCACAGCGTGTCGACCTGGATGAGGAACTTGATGTTCATCCGTTCGCCCTCGCGCAGCATGATCAGGCGGTCGAAAATCTCCTCCCAATCCTTGTTACGGGCGAAATTGTCGTCGGTGATGAAGAAGCGGTTGACGCCTTGGGCGACGTTCGTTCGGACGATTTGCTCGATGTCGTCCGCCGAACGGCGGCGCGACACCCGGCCTTGCACGTTGATGATGGTGCAGAACGAGCACTGGAACGGGCAGCCGCGCCCGGCATCGAAACTGGTGATGTGGCCGCTGACCTTGCCGATCTTGGTCTTGGGCAGGATCGGCATCGGCACCTGCGCGATGTTGGGCAGGTCGTCCATGTAGTTATAGAGCGGCTTCAGCGTGCCGTTGTACGCGTCGCGCAACACGCCCTCGAACCGGCCCTCGGCCTCGCCGGCGAACAGCGAAATACCGAGATCCATCGCCTCCTGCAATTCCGGCTGGATGCCGGGCAGCATCGATAGCGTGCCGGAAACGTGAAAGCCGCCGATCGCGACTTGCAAGCCAAGCTTGCGCAGCTCACGCGCGACGTCCAACGCGCGGGGATATTGGTTGGATTGCACGCCGACGAAGCAGACGAGGCCCCGGTCTCGGCCAACGATGCGGGCAATGCGCGTCGGTTCGATGCGGGTGTTGGTTTCGTCGAACGCGGCGATATCAATGTCGACGTCATCGCCGAGAATCCGGCGGTTCTGGCAGTCGAGCGCCAATCCATTCAACACGGCGAGCGTGTTGGACGGGATGGCAGAACGCCACCATTGGATGACATAGCCGTCATCGTCGTAGTGCGATGGCTTGATCAGCACCAACGAGAAGCGCTTCGACGTCACGGTTCGAGCCAACCCCCTGGCCACTCGCGGCGTTGCACCTTACCGGGAGATTTATTGCACAGACTTCGCGCGCGTTCAAATCGCGGGAAAGTTGTGCCGCCGTGGTTCAGGCCGCTCGTTCGCGCGCCAGCAGATTCTCGGCCAGCGGGCCGAGC